>USFK01000004.1 GCA_900553935.1 uncultured Collinsella sp. | reverse complement strand
TAGAAGACCGCCTCGCGCTCGTCTGCCGAGGTCCCTGCCACGTAGACGCATCCAGGCTGGGGCGTCTCGAGCGAGCCGCCCTGCGCTGCAAGCGCAAGCGCAATGCGCTCGAAGCCCACAGCGAACCCGATGCCCGGCGTTGGCTTGCCGCCCTCGAGCTCCATGAGACCGTCGTAGCGGCCACCGCCTCCGATGGCGCCAACGCCACCGTCCACGGCCTCTACCTCGAAGACCGTACGCGTGTAGTAGTCAAGGCCGCGCACGAGCGTGGGATCTTCGACGTAGGCAACGCCTGCGGCATCAAGGTAGCGCTTTACCTGTGCGTAGTGCTCGGCGCAATCGTCGCAGAGGTTGTCCTTGGCAAGCGGTGCGTCACGCATGACCTCGCGGCAGTGGTCGTTCTTGCAGTCGAAGGCGCGCAGCGGATTGAGCTCGGCGCGCTCGCGGCACTCATCACACATCTCGTCGGCGTGATCGAGGATAAACTGCTTGACCTGCTCGCGGTATGCCGGACGGCACTGCGCATCGCCCATCGAGTTAATAAGCAGACGGAGCTTGGAAAGGTCGAAGCCCAGGCGCTTGTAGAACTCCATGAGCATGATGATGCACTCGGCGTCTGCCGCCGGATCGGGAGCGCCGAGCCACTCGATGCCCACCTGGTGGAACTGGCGCAGGCGACCCTTCTGGGGACGCTCGCCACGGAACATGGCCTCGGCGTAATAAGCCTTAAACGGCGTGGAGCCCTGGGGCACCAGGTTGTTCTCCACGACGGCGCGCACCACACCGGCCGTGCCCTCGGGACGAAGGGCCAGGCGCTGCTTGGGCTTAAGCTTGGTGTCGGTGCCTTCGGTAAAGACGCGCTCCAGGTTGGCGCCGCTAAACACGCGGAACATCTCCTTGCGCACGACGTCGGTCGACTGGCCGATACCGTGGACAAACACGTCCACCTGCTCGATGGCGGGCGTCTCGATGGGCTTAAAACCAAACGGCTCGAACACGCCGGCCGCAATCTGCTGCATCTTTTGCCAGGCGCGCATCTCGGCGCCGATAAGGTCGCGGGTTCCCTCCGCCTTCTGTGCCTGCATGGGCAAACACCTTTCTTTTGTATCGCGTCATAGGTAACGGTCATTATACGGCACAAACACATACAGCGGCGGCGCGTCTGACCGAACGAGGGTATGGGGGCTCGTTCGGCCAGATGCGCCGCCGCGGTAGCCACGGACGAAGCGGACAAGCGGCAATGCGCTTTGGCCTATCTACTCCCCCGCCACGCTCGCGCGCAACTTGGCGGCGATAGGCTCGGATGCTAGCAGGAACACAAGCATGACCACGGAGCACGCCAGGCACACAATCCAGGTGCTCGCAAAGGAGCCCGTGACATCGAACAGCACGCCCGAGACAATGGCGCCCACGGTGCCGCCGACCATCTCGAGCGAGGTAATAGTGCCGTGACCTTGCCGAGGTCGGCCATGCCAAACTGCTTGGACGCGGCGATGGTAGGCGTGATGGTGCCCATGCACGTTCCGATACCAAAGCTCACCGCGGCCACGATGGGACCGAGGTCCGTCGTCGGGAAGCACAACGCCACGCAGGCGATAATGCACGCAACGGAGCCAAGGATATTGCCAAAGCGCAGGCCAAAACGGTCATAGATCGCGCCGAGCGAAATCTTGGCGATAACGACCGTGGCCATGATGACAAAGCCGGAGGCCACGACGAGCCAACCGGAGAAGAATTTATGCTGCTGGGCTATGGATTACTCCTTGTGGTCAGCGATATAGCCCAAAGCGACGGCAGCATAAGCCGCGGCGCCAAGGGGAAGCTCGGCATCGCTAAAACGTGCCTTGGGATGATGCTGAGCAAAATGCTCGTCCGTATCAGTCACGGCAGCGCCCACGGTAAAGTACGCACTCGGGATCTCGCTCGAGATCAACGCGAAGTCCTCGCTCGCCATGGCGTGGAACAGCGGCAGGAAGGCGGACTTGGGCAGCACCGCGCCCACGTAGCCAAGCGACGCCTGCGTCATATCGTCATCGAGTACGAGTGGGGGAACATCCGAGAGCGTCTCAATAGTCGCCGGCGTACGATAGGTCGTGGCAACGCCTTTGACGACCTCCGCGATACGGGCCTTGAGGTGCTCCATGAGCTCGACATCGAAGCCACGCAGCGTTCCCTCGAGCACACAAGTATCAGGGATGACATTTGCGGCCTGACCGCCGGCGAACTTGCCAACGGTAAGCGCGACCTCCTTGGCCGCCGGCACTTCGCGAGCGATAAGCTCCTGAAGTGCCAGATGCACGTGCACGCCGGCCGTGATGGGGTCGATGCAGATCTCGGGGCTCGAGCCATGGCCGCCCTTGCCCTGAAGCGTGATGCGAAAACCGTACACGCCCGAGAGCGCCGGGCTGCCGTAGAGCACCAGGCCAAGCGGCGACTGGCTATTGACATGCATGGCAAAGGCGACCTGAGGACGCGGGTTCTGAAGCAGACCGTCGGCGATGGCGGCGCGGGCACCCTCAAAGGTTTCCTCGCCCGGCTGGAACAGCAACTTAACCGTGGCGTTGGCATCAACAAGCGCGGACTCGCGGGCCTTGAGCAGGCGCGCCGCTCCAAGCAACGCCGTTGCGTGCATATCGTGTCCACATGCGTGCATGCAGCCGTTCGTAGAGGCGAAAGGCTCGCCGGATTCCTCGGCAACGGGCAGGGCGTCCATGTCGCCACGAAGCATGATGACCGTACCGGCCTGCTCGTCCGTGCAGACGCCATTGCCTTGGGCCGCGGCGGCACCGGCGCCGACAAGGCCCACAACGCAGGAACCATCAACGAGCGTGGCAAATGGGATGTCCATCTCAGTCAGGCGCGCTTGGATATACGCAGAGGTCTGTGGGAGGCTATTACCCAGCTCGGGCATCTGGTGGAGATCGTGTCGCCACGCAGCGAGCTCGTCTGCAAAAGCCTGAGCTTCTGCAACGAGACCGTCACCGATAGCGGCCTGCGCCGCTGCGGTGGCCTTGGGCGCTGATTGCGGTTGAAGATCGGACAGAGCTGGTGCCATAAATGCCCTCCAGTAACGTTTTTGCAGCAAGCACTTTGATATCGTAAAGTGCAAGGTACAACTTTAAGGGCGAGGCATAAAAAATGCCGCCCCGGGAGGGCGGCGCAACAAGTTGTTTACAATTGCGGGCTCGGCTTTCGACGCAAAAAATCGAAGTGAGTCTCGCTCAAGATAATCGACAGGAAGATAAGCACGAAGCCGGCGAGCAGGCGCGAGGTGAGCGCCTCCCCCATCAGCAGCACCGAAAACAACACGCCCGAAGGCGACTCCATCGAAAGGAGCAGCGAGCCCGTCGAAGCCGGGACATGCGCCAGGCCAACGTTTTGAATGAGCAGCGCCACGCACGTGCAGCCCACCGAGAGAAAGGCCATCACGCCGATAAAGCTCGGCGTCCACACGGACAGAGGCGCCTGGGTCTCGAATAGCAGCGACGAGATCAGGCTCAAGACGCCATTGCCCACAAACATCCAAAACGTGATGACGTTGATGTCCATCTTGCGGCCGTACTTGGCGGTCACCGCCATCTGGATGGCGAAAAAGGCCGCACCCGCCAGCGTAATGACGTCACCGATGTTGAACTCAACGCTATCGAGTGCGACGAGGCCAATGCCCGCTAGGCACAGCAGCGCGGCACCCAAGTTGTAGCGCGTAAGCTTTTCGCCGCTCAGGAAAAAGCTCGCAAAGGGCACGAGGATGCAGTACGTACCCGTCAAAAACGCGTTCTTGCCCGCCGTAGTATTTGCCAGACCGACCGTCTGCAACGCATAGGACGCCCACATGAGCACACCCATACTCAGGCCAACGATCAGATTACGAGCGTTGAAATGTGCAATGATGCGTTTGTGGAAGACGGCAAGCATGACCAATGCTGCGGGCAGAAAGCGTACATAGAGCAGCTCGAACACCGGAATGGTGCCGAGTGCGTCCTTCATAGTGGTAAAGGAGTAGCCCCAGATGACCGCCACCGAAAGTAGCAAAACTTTCCAGAACAGCGGAGAGCGTGCGCCAGCGCCCCTCGGAATACCGCCCGCACCCAAATCCTCACGGGCCACAGGGCTATCGGGCATGTTTTCGATTTCGTTGGCAGCGTATTGGGCCATGGAACATCCTCACACTCAATCTGGGCGTGGTGTCCGCACGCGTATGGCTGCGTGCCGCCTCATGGTCAAATAAAAACGGGACGCGCCGGACCCCCGGCACGCCCCGCTACTGTAGCAACAATCAAGCAGCCCATGCAATTCACTACGCTAAAGCATCGGGTTGGAAGACCTCGATGTTCCGACGGCGTTTACGTAGCTGTATTAAATCAATTTGGTCGACTCCAGCTTTTCGATGATCCAGTCGTTGGCTTTGATGACCGGGCGGCGGAAGACCACGCCCAAGGCCAGCGACGGAATCAGATAGCTCGCCAGAATGCCCAGCTCAATCCAGTACTCCATATGGTAGGCGCCGGCCATGGCGGCATGCATGGCGTTGATGCCATGAGTGAACGGCAGGAACGGATAGATTGCCTGGAACACGGGGCCGGTCATCTCGATGGGGAACGTACCGCCCGAACCGCCGACCTGCATGACCAACAGCACGACAGCGAGCGCTTTGCCGATATCGCCAAACGAAACCGTAAGCGTGTAGACGATATTGGAGAACACGAGGCTCGCGACCCAGCCCGCCAGCACAAACTGCAGCGGGTTATCGCACTGAATGCCAAAGAACAGAATATCGCCCGCGCACACGAGCGTTGCCTGCAGCAAAGCCAGACCGCCAAAGAACAGATAACGGCCCAGGTAAATCTCGTGCAGGCGTACGGGGATGAGCTCGTTGATAAGCTCATCGTCAACCGAGACCTTCATCATGGCCGCCAGTACGATTGAGCCGACCCAAAGCGACAGAATCGTATAGAACGGCGCCATGGCCGAGCCGTAGTTGCGAATCGGATAGACCGGCTTGCGATCGAGCGCAACGGGGCCGGAAAGCGACGCGGCGAGGCCATCGGGGTCGTTGCCGATCATCGTCTTGATCGTGGCCAGATCGTCCGACATAAGGGCACCGTCGAGCTCGTCCTTGAACGCGCTAATCTTTTCCGATGCCTCACCCAGCTGATCGGAAGCCTTGTTGACGAGCCTTGCAGCCTTGGAGAGACCCTTCGCGAGCGAACCGGAGGCGTCGGTCAGACCGCTCACTGCGCTATCCAAGTCACCCGAGATACCGTTCAGGGAATCCAGAACGCCCGAAATGGTCTTCTTGAGCTCCTTGGCCTTAACCGAGAACGTAGAATCGTAGTCGGACTTGGCACCCGAGATACCCGCCTTGGCATCGGCGATGGCCTGGTCGACCTCAGCACGCGAGTTGTTGACCTCGGACATGCCGTCCGAAAGGGACTTTGCGGTCGCCGTCAGGTCCTTCGCATTGTTACGATACTCCGTCGCGATCCTGCCCAGCGATGTAGCCACAGACTTGAGGCTGTCCTGGAGCTTTTCGTCACTCACCTGATCGGCAAAGCTGCGGAGCTGGTCGGCCGTGTCGTCGATTTCCTTGGCACGCGCATTGAGCGCCGCTGCGGCTTCGTTGAGCTGAGACACCGTAAGGTCAACATGCTGATTCGCGGCATCGAATGCCTTCGCAAGCTCGGCGGAGACGTTGTCGAACGAGCCCGCGCTTCCGTCAATCGCCGCGTTAACGGTATCGTTGGCGGCCTTGAGCGCTTCCTTGGAATCATTGATGCCGCTCTTGGCATGCTCCATCAGCTGCTTCGTCGACTCATCAACAGTGCCCGTCTGCTTGAGCATGCCGCCCGCCGATGTCAGTGAATCGGACGTAGAACTCAAAATGCCCGCAAGCGACGTTGCACTGGCCTGAACGTCCTGCAGGTCCTGGACCGAATCGCCCAGCGTCGAGGACAGATTGGCGATAAAGTTGCTCACCTGGTCGGTGCTCATATAGTCGAGCAGGCTGGACACGGTCTTAAGGCCGATGGTCGTGATGGTCTTGGTAAAGGTCTCGTTGACCTGACTCTGGACGGCGCTCGAACCCTTTTCAGTCACGATCTGCGCGATGGCGTTGGCCTTCTGGTTCTCATAGAACTCGATATCGGCGTGCTTCACCTCGGTCGAGAAAAGCGTCATCATGTCGGCGCTAAACGTTTTAGGGATAACGACGGCAGCGTAGTACGCGCCCGACTTAACGCCCTCAATCGCCTTATCGCGGTCGTTGAGGACGACCCAATCGAAGTTCTCGTTGCCGCGCAGGGTGGAGGTTACGTTTTCGCCCACGTTGACCTCGACGGGAATCAGATCGCTCTCGTAGCCCTCGTCGGTGTTGACCACGGCGATCTTGAGATTGCCGGTGTTGCCATACGGATCCCAGCTTCCGGCGATGTTAAACCACGCGTACAGGCACGGCACGATAATGAGACCCATCACGACAATCAAGCCAATCACGGAGCGAGACACGTTTTGGACATCGCGCTTAAACAGATGCAGGATGTTCTTCATTTATGCCTCACCTCCTTTGGAGTGCTTGCCGAGCGGGGTGGTATCCCCGTCATTTCCGCTTACGTTGTCAACGTTGTCGGCATCTTGAGCCTTACGATGCGCACCGATATGCGGCAGACGGCTCGTGGGCTGTTCGCTGTCCTTGGTGCCCCGCTCGCTGGCGTTGAGACCAAACATGCGACGGGCAGCAGGAATGGCGGCCGTGTGCTCGCGCATCTCGCGACGCAGGTCCTCATCCGAAAGCGCCGAGATGCGCATCTGGGTATTGAGGCTCGCGCGGATGTACTCGATGTTGATGAGCCAGCCACAGATGGCGATAACCGAAATGATCCAGATAACGAGCAGGATGATCTTGCCGTTATTGTCGATATCGAGCACCGTCGAAAGCACAAAGAGCAGAACCTGCACGCCTACCACGGCGGCAAAACCGCCCTTGATGTAGTACGGGTAGCGATGCTCAAACGCCACGGCATGATCGAGCAACTCGCGACGGTATGAATCGGAATCGAGCATGACGCGCATGGCCGTGCGCAGCGAATAGCGCTGGCGCGGCAGGTCGTTGGACTCGCAGATCATGAGCCCCGTCGTGGAAAGCTGTTTATCAAAGAGCAGGTTGAGGTTGAGCAGCAACGGGCGCAGCTGCAGACCGATAAAGAGCGCCACGATCAGGAACACGCCCAGGATGCACAGGTTGAACAGGTAGTTGAACGAATACATGCCACCGACGGTCTCGCGCAGCAGGTTGATGCCATAGGTGAAGGGCAGCAGCGGATGCAGCCATTGGAAGAAGCCGGGCATCATCTCGATGGGATACATGCCCGACGAGCCGGGGATCTGCACAATGACGAGGATGACGCCAATGGCTTTACCGATATGCTTAAAGGTGGTGGACAGCGCATAGATGATGTTGACGTAAGTGAACGAGATAGCGATGCCGCCCAGCACAAAGAGCAGCGGATTGACGCACTGAACGCCAATGACCAGGTCGCCCACCGTAACGATAATGGCCTGGAACGCACCCAGGATCACCATCAGCAGCCAGCGGCCAAAGTATCCCTGACGCGCCGTAAAGCTACCGATGCCCTCGCGGTCGACCTCGAGCTTGTAGATAGCGATGAGCACATAGCCGCCTACCCACAGCGCCAGATTGGTGTAGAAGGGCGCGATGCCCGAGCCAAAGCTCTTGACCGGATAGATTGACTTGGACGTCAGCTCAACCGGAGATGCCATGAAATCTGCCACGTCATTGACGTCGACGTCCATGAGGTCGGCTAACTCGCCCATAGACTCAGAGGTCTGCAGCGCCGCAATGTCATTAGCGGCGGTCGCGAGCTTGTCCTGAACCTTGGCAAGGGAGGCATCGGTTTGGGACAGCGTGGTCTTTGCCTGCCTGAGCGTGGCGTCGAGCTGCGCCAGCGTGCCGCGCGCGCTCGCTATCGTGGGGGTCATACCCGATACAATGCCGGTCAAATCGCCCGAAACGGCGGCAAAGGAGTCAAGCGCGCTCGAAGCCTTCGGCAGCGCGTTCTGCCCCAGATCGGTCTGAGCCTGACCGAGGTTAGCCGTACCGGTCTGAATTGCCGTGTTGAGTGCGTTACTCGCGTTCGAGATTGCCTTAGCGTCGTTTGCCATGGCCCTCGACTGTGCAGAAAGGCCATCCTTAATGCTCTGCAGCTTCTGGTTTTGCTCGCGAAGCGAATTGATGGTCGACGCGATGAGCGCATCGGCGTTCTCCGATCCCGTCGACGTATCGTTAACGAGAATCTGCAGGCGCTCGATGACAGCGCTGTTGTGGTCAATCGTCGCCTGAAGGGATTCGAGCGAGTTGTCGATTCGAGTGGTCGTGGACGTAACCGTACCGGTAAGCCTGCCAATCGCGGCGTTCGCAGAAGCCGATGTCTTACTCAGCACGATGCTGCCCTCCGAAAGTGCCTTGGAGAGCGAGGTGATGGACTTGCCAGCCGTGGTGCGAGCTTCGCCCAGCAGATCATTACCCTGAGCGATTGCCTGCGTTAGCGAAGGCGCCTGCCCCTGCAGGCCCGCCAGTGCAGCATCGGCCGAAGCAATCGAGTTGCTCGTCTTGTCGATGGCGGTGTTCATGTCGCCAATCGAATCGCGAACTTCGCCCAACGTGTCGGAAGCCTCTGATACCGAACCGGCCAGCGAATCCTGAGTCTGGGTTGCCTTGTCCTTTAAATCGACTCCGGCATCCTTGGCAATACTGGCAACGGTCTCGCCCACCGTGGAGACGAACTCCGAGTTGATTTGCTCCTCGATGGTGTTGGCACCGGTATCGGTGACCTTGGGCGCAATGGCGCTCTTTTTCTCGTTAACGTAATAGGTGAGCTTCGGCTGATGATAATTGCCGTCGAGCATCGAGACGAGATTGTCAGAGAAGTTCTTGGGAATCACGATGGCAGCATAGTATTCGCCACTTTCGACGCCCTCTTTGGCATCTGCCGCCGAATCGACGAAGGTCCAGCCAAGCCGGTCGTTCTCCTTGAGCTGATCGACCACCTTGTCGCCCGCGTTGAGCTCGCCCACCAGGTCGTTCTGGGTACCCTGATCGTTGTTGGCGATGGCGATTTTAATGCCTTGGGTATTTCCGTACGGATCCCAGTTGGCAACGATGTTGTACCAGGCATACAGCGAGGGAATGACGCACACGCCCAGGGTAACCACCAGGGCGACGGGGTTCACGATCAATCGCTTGATGTCGCGTTTAAAGATTGCAAAGGAAACCTTTGCATCGGATAGTTTGCTGCCGAGACTCACGCTTGGACCATCCATCCTATCGTTTAGCCGAATCATGCTATTAACAACCATTGTACGGAGGCACTTTAGCGTGTCGCGGCACAATGGTGCTGAGTTTTGCGGGTAGCAATATACTACGAAGATGAGTTAGCGTACAGATGTACAGTATCTTAAATTCCCGCAGCTCCCAAAACCACAACCCGCACAAACTAGCAGTTCGACTAGTCGTTGGGGACGTTCTTGAATGACTAGTCAAACAAGAACGTCCCCAACGACTAGTCATTCAAGAACGTCCCCAATGACTACTCCGTACAAAAGCAAACGAGAGTGGAAAATCCCCCACTTCAAGCCCGCACTCGAGCCAAAAGTGGGAAATTATCCACTCTCGTCCTAATCTAGTTACGGTGCCGTATCCCCGAACTACATCAAGTTACAAACAGCTGCCGCGAAGGCTACGGGGTCCTCGGGGAGGATACCCTCGACCAGCAGGGCCTGGTCGTAGAGCAGGCCGGAGTACTGCTTGATCTTGTCAGCGTCGCCTGCCTTCTGAGCGGCGACAAGCTTGTCAAAGACCGGGTGCTTGGCGTTGAGCTCGAGCACGCGCTGGCTCTTGGGCATACCGTCGGGCGCGCCCTCGGGTCCCTTCTGGAGCACCTTCTCCATCTCGAGCGAAAGCGGACCCTCGGTGGTAATGCAAGCGGGGGCATCGGTCAGGCGCGCGGAGACGGCAACTTTCTCGACCTTGTCACCGAGCGCCTCCTTCATAGCGCTAAAGAGGTCCTCGTTTTCCTTGGTGGCGTCCTCGGCCTCCTTCTTCTCGTCCTCGGTCGCCAGATCAAGATCGCCAGTCGCGACGTTCTTGAGCTCCAGGTGACGATCCTCGACCTCGGGCTCGGCACCGTCGGCAACGGCCTTTTCGGCAGCCTCGCGAGCAGCGTCATCCTCGTAGACCTTGGGCATATCGGCAGCCACGTACTCACGCATGGCCTGGAAGGTGAACTCATCCACGTCCTGCGTCAGCAGCAGTACATCGTAGCCGCGGTCGAGCACGCCCTTCACGACGGGCATCTTGGCCAGACGCTCGCGCGAATCGCCGGCGGCATAGTAGATTGCCTTCTGGCCCTCGGGCATGCCCTTGGCATACTCGGCAAGGGTGATCATCTTCTGCTCCTTGGCAGACCAGAACAGCAGCAGGTCGGCGAGCTCGTCGGCCTTCATGCCGTAGCTCGAGTAGATGCCATACTTAAGGCCGCGGCCAAAGTTCTCAAAGAACTTCTCGTATGCCTCACGGTCGTTGTCGCGCATGTCCTCAAGGTCGGCGGTAATCTTCTTTTCCACACGCTTGGCGATAGCCTTGAGCTGACGGTTCTGCTGCAGCGTCTCGCGCGAGATGTTGAGCGACACGTCGGCGGAATCCACGACGCCACGGACAAAGTTGTAGTAGTCGGGCAGCAGGTCGTCGCACTTCTCCATAATCAGCACGTTGGAGCTGTAGAGCGCCAGGCCCTTCTCGTAGTCCTTGCTGTACAGATCGAACGGGGCGCGGCCCGGCACAAACAGCAGGGCGTCGTACTCGAGCGTGCCCTCAGCATGGAAGCTGATGGTGCGTGCAGGATCGTCAAAGTCGTGGAACGTTGACTTGTAGAACTCGTCGTAGTCCTTCTGCTCGACATCGGAGCTGCGCTTTTTCCAGATCGGCGTCATTGAGTTGACGGTCTCGAGCTCCTGGTAGTCCTCGTACTCGGGCGTGTAGTCATCGCCAGCTTCCTCGGGCTTGGGCTTCTGGCGGCTCTTGGACACCATCATCTGAATCGGGTAGCGCACATAGTTGCTGTACTGCTGAATCAGGCTCTTGAGGCCCCACTCGGTCAGGAAGCGATCGTAGGTCTCGGCCTCGCCGTCGGCGTCGAGCTTCTCGTTCTCGCGCAGCGTCAGGATGACATCGGTACCGTGCTCAGCACGCTCGCCATCCTCGATGGTGTAGCCCTCAAGACCGTCGGACTCCCAAACGTGGGCGATATCCTCGCCATAAGCGCGGCTGACGACCTTCACGTGGCTGGCGACCATAAAGGCGGAGTAGAAACCCACGCCAAACTGACCGATGATGTCGACATCGGAACCCTGCTGCTCGGCGTTCTCAGTCTTAAACTCCTCGGAGCCGGAATGGGCGATGGTGCCCAGATTGCGCTCGAGCTCCTCGGCGGTCATGCCGATACCGTTATCCGAAATGGTGATGGTACGGGCATCTTTATCAAAGGAAACACGAATAGCCAGGTCGCCCTGGTCGAGCTTGACGCTCGGGTCCTGCAGGCTCTTAAAGTTGAGCTTGTCGACGGCATCGCTCGCGTTGGAGATAAGCTCGCGCAGGAAGATTTCCTTATTGGTGTAGATGGAGTTGATCATGAGGTCGAGCAGTTTTTTGCTCTCGGTCTTAAATTGACGCATGTGCAGTCCTTTCGCGCTACCCCCGTCCGCAAAAACGGCCCGGTTGCCCGAGCCGCATTGCAGACCTGCTATGTTCAGACTTAGATTTTATAACCCATTAGCGCGCATATATACATACGGAATCGAAAAACTGTATGTCCAAACGCTCTGATGCGCCAATTGCCAAGGAGTGTCCCCGACTGCCGGCAGGAAAGGAACGTCCCTATCTGCCATCTACGCGCTTGGCCATCCAAGCATGGGGCTGGCCCTCGTCTTCGTAGTCCACCGGGGCAATCTGCGTGTAACCCGCCTTGGCGTAGAGTGGCAGCACGTATTCCTGCGCATGCAGCTTAATGAGCTTGGCGCCGGCATCACGCGCGCACGTATCACTGGCCTCGACAATCTTGCTCGCCAAACCGCGACGGCGCATGCTCGGCAGCACGGCCACGCGCCCCATAATGTAGGTCTCCCCCGCCGCGACGCCTTCGTCCAAGTCGCACGCCGGCGACACCGGAGTCTCTGCGTCAGCTGCGCGCTCGAGTTCTTCGGGAAACACGCGCGAGCAACCGGCAAGCTCACCGTCTACATAGAGCGTCACATGAATGCAGTTCGGATCCTCGTCGATAGCGTCAAACTCATTCTCGTAGCCCTGCTCGTCCATAAAAACGACGCGGCGCACCAACGCCGCGTCATCAAAGCATCCCGTCTTAAGTTGGATATCCATGGCTGCCCTTTCATTCAATGCGAACGTTAGGGACAGATTTTAGCGAAAGTGAGCTCCGCGCACGCTAAACTTCGCGCGAGCCTTCGCCAGGCAGTCGTAATGACCCACGTTATGGGCATCGCTCGCGATGAAGCTGTACAGGTTCTGATCGAACAGGCGCTGTGCCGGCTTTTTCTCGCGACCAAAGCGACCGCCGGCAATAAAGTCCGCCGAAGCCTGCAGCTTGCAGCCCATATCGACCAGGCGCTCCGCCACGCTTACATCCTTTTGAACCGCACGATAGCGCTCGGGATGGGCAATAATCACCTGGTACCCGCGACACTGCAAGTCGTAGATCGTGTTCTCGTATTCTCTAAACGCATACGCATCGGCATGCGTCGAAAGCTCGAGCAGGAACTCGTTGGTTCCATCGAAATGCAAGTGCTCCGCGGCATCGATACCAAGCTCAACGAGCTTTCGATGGTTGACCTCGAAGCCCATTTGGAGCGGAAAACCGTCAACATTATCACGCAGCAGCTCAAAGGCATCCCACATCTTGTCGTAATCAAAATAGGGATCACGGCAGTGAGGAGTGCAAACGATTCTGGTTACACCGGCCCGCTTGGCAGCCTCGAGCATCGCCAAGCTCTCTTCGAGATCGGCGGCGCCGTCGTCTACACCCGGCAAGATATGGCAATGAATGTCACGCATAGGTCAGCCTTAATCAACTAAACGTTTGCTCGGTTGGTGAAGATGCCCTTTTTGGAAGTGCCCTGATCGTCGGAGCCCTTCTTAACCTTCTTACCGTCCTTGGTGTAGTAAGAATAATAGTACTCGCTGGTCTCGGTCTCACAGTAATTCATGACGGTACCGATGAGCTTGACCTTCTCGGACTTCTTAAGCTGGGCGATAGCGTTGAGCGCCTCTTCGCGCTTGGTAAAGTCCTCGCGCACCACGAACAGCGCGCCGTCGGTCAGGCTGGCAATCTCGGCAGCATCGATGAAGGTGCCGACCGGAGGAGCATCGAAGATGACGTACTGGAACTTAGCAGACAGTGCCTTGACCAGCTTGGCAAAGCGATGGGAGACGATGATGTCGGCAGGATTGGGAATATGCGGCTCGGCATCGAGGAAGTAGAAATTCTTCTGACCTGTCTCGACAATCGCCTGGTCGATAGAAACCTGCTCGGACAGGACTGCATAGAGTCCGCCGCGGGAGCGGACGCCGAGCATATCGGCAAGGGACCTGCGACGCATATCAGCCTCGACCAGCAGGACACTCTTGCCGCTCGTGGCGATTGCCTGAGCAAGGTTAATGGAAACCGTAGACTTGCCCTCGTTGGGAATCGAGGAGGTAACGGTGATGGTGCGAATGGGGTCGTCCACGCTCGCAAAGCGGATGTTGGCCAGAAGGGTCTTGGCGGCATTCTGTACAACGAGCTTGTCGGTGTTCTTTGCCTTAGCCATGCCTATTTACCACCTTTCATAGCCGGAATTCGGCCAACAACGGGAATACCTAGGAGCTCTTCTGCCTCTTCGGCACCGCGAATGCGGGTATTGAGCATGTCTGCCAAAACGACATAGGCAACTGCGATAAAGATACCGGCGAGGAACGCGACGGCAATATACAGCGTGCGCTTGGGGCCACTGGGAGCTTCGGGGGTCTTAGCCTCGTCGATAACGTTGATGCTCTGGGCAGCGCCGACGTTCTGAGCGACCGTACTCACCGAGCTGGCCATGGCCTTTGCGACCTCAGCCGTCTCCTTGGCATCGGTGCCGGTAACCGAAAGCGTAATGACACGCGTGGTGGTCTCGGAGGAAACAGACACCTTGTAGTCATCCAGATCGGTGAGGCCCAGTTCTTTGGCGGCGCCGCTCTTGACGCTATCGCTATCAAGCAGCGTGGCGATATCGTTGGAAAGCATCTGGCTCGCCGAGAGATCGTTGTAGCTCATCTGACCGCTATCGTCGGTCTTGGCGAGAATGTACATGCTCGTCGTCGCGGTATAGGTGTTGTCCATCGCAGCGAAGGACACGATGCCCATGGCGATCGCGCAGACCACCGGAAGGGTGATGACCAGCTTGAGGTGCTTCTTCAGCAGCTGGAACAGTTCGAGAAGGGTCATGCAGCTTGCCTTTCATTTCCCCAGTTCGGATTGACAAAACTGTCCGTATGTTATCGCATCTTTTTACCGAGACCAAACTCTATACATAAGAAACAGGCTCTCCTGTAAAAATGACGGAAGCGATCGTAAAATTGCACAACAACGCCGCACCCGAAAGTCCGATGCGGCGTCTACATCATTATCTATGTTGTATCGCTATGCGAATGGCTCCTCCTGCTGTATGGGAAACGCCACCGTAATGGTGGTTCCCACGCCCAACTCGCTCGATAGATCGAGCGTGGCATGATGATACAGGGCCGCATGCTTGACAATGGCAAGCCCCAGGCCGGTTCCGCCGCGTGCCTTGGACCTACTCTTGTCCACGCGATAGAACCGCTCAAATACCTTGCCCTGTTCTTCAGGCGCGATACCGATTCCCGTATCGGCGACAGCGAGGAACGGATGGCCTTCGTCGTTGGTGCCGCACTGCAGCGTAACCGTACCGCCGGGTCGATTGTAGCGGATGGCGTTGCTTGCCAGATTATAGATGAGCTCGTCGACCAAGCGCGACACGCCTTCGATGACCACAGGCTTGGTCTCATGACTTATCGTCACATTCGCTTGACGGGCGACCTGTTCAAGACGCTGCTCAACCGCGTAGATCGCACGCGAGAGCTCAATAGGCTCCGTGGACCCAATGGGCACTGCCTCGCCTTCAGTTGCACGTTCGGCCTCGTCCAAGTTAGACAGCGTAAGGATGTCGTTGACAAGCGCTGCCAAGCGGCCCGCCTCACGATAGATGCGACCGCCAAAGTTGCGCAGGTCGTCCTCGCCCTCGACCATGCCATTTGCGATGAGCTCGGCATAGCCCGAAATCGCCGTAAGCGGCGTCTTGAGCTCATGGGTGATATTCGCCGTGAACTCGCGGCGCATACGGTCGTTGTCCGCTAGCACCGCCATTTGGCGCTTGAGTTCCTGGCGCTGCGACTCGATGCGCTCAAGCATGGGGACCATCTCGGCATAGGCGTGCTCATAGCTACGGCGTGGGTGATCCAAATCCACCTCTTGCAACGGCGCGATGATGGCACGGGACTCACGGCGCGCCATAAAAAACGAGAGTACTGCACCCGCTGCTGCGATAAGCAGCATCGGCGCCAGCATCGACAGCAAAATCGCCGCAACGCCAGGCTGGGCCTGCGCCAAGCGAACGACCTGGCCGTTATCAAGGGTGACGGCGCGATACAGCATAATCTCGTCGAGTGTAGAGCTTGCGCGCTCCGCGGAACCCGAATCACTCTCAAAGGCCTCGATGACCTCGGGGCGATCGCCATGGTTGGGCAGTGTGGAAGGCGACGCCTCGTTGTCGTAGGCAACAGATCCGTCCTTATTGATCAGCGTGATACGAAGATCCTCGCGATCGAGGCTTCGCAAGAACGGAATGGGCTCCTGCTGCTCGTCGAGGGCGGCAGCAATGAGCTCGGTTTCCTGCGCCAGATTGGCACTCGTGGCATCCGCCAAAGTGTTTTGCACAAAGAACGCACCCAGCACCGTAAACGCCACGATAACCGCCATGGCGCAGACAAAGATCGTCACAAAAACGCGGTGCGACAGCGTATGTTTTCCCTGGGGGGCGAAGACCACGGGTTACTCCTCCGATGCGGTGGCCGCGGTGTCGTCGCCTTCGGCACCATCACCGGCAGAAGGCTCGGCCAAGCGGTAACCCACGCCGCGCACGGTCTCGATGGCGCTGGCATGCTCGCCCAGTTTTTGGCGAAGCGTCTGCACATGCACGTCGACGGTGCGCGAACCGCCGTCGAAGTCCCAGCCCCACACGCTCTGCAGCAACGACTCGCGGGTAAAGACCACGCCGGGCTTGCGCATGAGGTACTCGAGCAGGTCGAACTCGCGCAGGGTGAGCTTAAGCGGCTCGCCGGCAACGGTCACCTCGCGATGGCTGGGCGAGAGCACGATGTCGCCCACGCTGAGCACATCGCTCGCCTGCTTGACCATGCCGCCGCGACGCAGCAGTGCGCGGCAGCGGCTCGCAAGCTCCATGAGCGAAAACGGCTTAGTCAGGTAATCGTCGGCACCGCCATCGAGCGCCATCACCTTGTCGAGTTCGGTGTCCTTGGCGGTAAGCATCATGATGGGCACCGTCGCCGTCAGGCGATCGGCACGCAGGCGACGCATAATCGCCAAGCCATCGGTGTCGGGCAGCATGATATCGAGCAGCACAGCATCGGGCACCCGTCGTGCCACGGCAGCTTTAAACTCGCCATCACACGAAAAGCCCTCGGCCTCGATTCCCTGCTTGCGCAGCGCGTAGACTGTCAAATCCCTGATGTTGTCATCGTCCTCGACGTAATAGATCATGTTGAACCCCTTTGCGGCCGATATGACCGCATCTTAACCCTAAAGGCACCTGTAAAAGACAGCGTCAGCCAAAACGCCCCGTCAAATAATCCGCGGTGCGCGGATCGGACGGATTCTTGAAGAGTTGCGCGGTGGGCGCGTGCTCCACCAGCTCACCCAGCAAAAAGAACGCAACCGAATCGGAAATACGCGCGGCCTGCTGCATGTTGTGCGTCACGACCACCAGCGTGCAGGTCTCCTTGAGCTCGCAGGCCAGCTGCTCCACCACCAACGTCGACACAGGGTCGAGTGCCGAGGTCGGCTCGTCCATCAGCAGAATGTCGGGCTGCACGGCAAGTGCGCGGGCGATGCACAGGCGCTGCTGCTGTCCACCCGAAAGACCCAGGCCTGACTCTTTGAGCTTGTCCTTGACCTCGTCCCACAGGGCAGCGCGACGCAGGGAGTCCTCGACCAGCTCATCGAGCACGACGCGGTCGCGCACGCCCATACCGCGAGGACCGTAGGCGACGTTGTCGTAGATGCTCATGGGAAATGGGTTGGGGCGTTGGAACACCATGCCCACGCGCTGGCGCAAACGGCAGATGTCGCAATCGCCCAGGATATCTTGACCATCGAGCGCAATCTTGCCCTCGATGCGGCAATCCTTGATGCCGTCGTTCATGCGGTTAAAGCAGCGCAGCAACGTGGACTTTCCGCAGCCCGAAGGCCCGATGAACGAAGTGATCTGCTTGTCGCGGATCTTGATATTCACGTCCTTGAGCGCATGGTGATCGCCATAGAACAGGTCGAGGCCCTCGACGTCGATGCGCGTCGACGAGGCGGCAAGATCCTCTGCCGTGGGGCGAGTCGCATCCCCAACCTCGCGCTCATGCGCGGCCTCGGCCTGCGCTTCCATGAGTTCTTCAAGCTCCGTGGGCTCCACAGCCGCAGCAGCCGTCATACCGCACACCTCCATATCGATATCAATTCAGCAGTATCGATAGTAGGAATCGCGGCTCATACGCACGTGAGCACATTGTCAAGTGTTTGTAAGGGCACGCTAGCTATGCGGCGGGCAGCTCGATGGTGAATATCGTGTGTTCGGGCGTCGATTCACATGCAACGGTACCGCCGTGTGCCGCGATGATCTCCTTGGCAATAGCAAGGCCCAGGCCGGCACCACCGCGATTGGTCGCACGCGCCGCATCCAGGCGATAGAACTTCTCAAAGATCACCTTGAGCTTAGCCGCAGGGATAGGATCGCCCTGATTGATAAAGCGCACGCGCACGCCGCCATCGTCTTGGCGCCTGGCCTCAATCGTGATAGTCGAGCCCTCATAGCTATAGGCGACGGCGTTTTTCATGATGTTGTTGAACACGCGGGCCATCTTGTCGCCATCCACGAGCACCGTCAGGTCCTCGCGAATATCAACTTGGGCTTCCTTATGCTGCTCGTTGAGGATGGGATAGAACTCGTCAGCCACCTGAGCCAGCAGCAACCCCAGATCAACATAGCCGCGCGTGAGCACGATATCGTGGAAGTCAAAGCGCGTGATATCGAAGAACTCTTCGATGAGCGCATCGAGCCGGTGCGCCTTGTCGAGCGCCACGCCCGTAAAGTGTGCACGTTGCTCAACCGGCAGCTCAGGAGCCTCTTGCAGCAGCGAAAGATAGCCCACCACACTGGCAAGCGGGGTGCGTAGGTCATGTGCCAAGTACGTGACCAGATCGTCCTTGCGATGAGACTCGTCACGCAAGGCCTGCTGCACCTTGCGCTCGCGATCGCGCACACGGTTGAGTGCGCCCTCGACCTCCAGGAAGTCGCCGTCGATGTTATCCCAGGTGTCGGGGTGATCGATCAGGCGATCTTGAATACGAGCGGCCAGCACACAATCGGCATGCTGCTCGCCCTGCTCGTAGCCATGGTAGTACAGGGCGCGGCCGCAAAAGAACAGCACGCACACGGCAAGCGCCAGCACAAAGCCAAGCATGTTGAATACAAAGCCGGCATCGAACAGCACCGGCCCTTCGATGCCGCCGAGCGCCATGGCGCCAATCGCCAACGTCATGGCCCACGCGGCACCGCCAATCACCACGCAACGGCGCACGATTTCGAATCGATCGATCAGCAAAAAGCCGACAAGCAGCACCGCCAAGATTCCAGCGATGTTATCGATGCCAATCAGCAGCAGGCTCAGCAAAAAGAGCAGCACCGTTGCAAGCGCGCGGTTGTCGACGACCGACCTCACGTATTCAAAGAGTCGATCGGGCACCTCGAATGCCTGCCTATCGTCTTTTGTCATATCCACTTCCCCACCATTAAAGGCGTTATTCGATTATGTAGCCGACGCCCCAGACGTTTTTGATAAAGCGCGGCTTTTGAGCGTCGTCACCGATCTTTTCGCGCAGGTGGCGAATGTGCACCATCACCGTATTGTTGGAGCCGGGCATAAAATCCTCGTTCCACACCGCGCGGAACAGATCCTCCACGGCCACCACACTGCCGCGATGCTCGACCAGATACAGCAAGATGGAATACTCGATGGGCGTGAGGCGCACCGGCGCACCGTCCACCATTACGGAACGAGCATCGCGGTTGATCTCCAGGCCGTCGAGCTGGATGGTCGGCGACTCGGCCACCTGCGCGCGGCTACCGTAGCTGGTGTAGCGACGAAGCTGAGCATGCACGCGCGCGATGAGCTCCAGCGGACGGAACGGCTTAACCACGTAATCGTCCGCGCCAAGCGAAAGGCCCTCGATCTTGTCTTGCTGGGCATCGCGCGCCGTCAGCATGATCACGGGATAGGTATGGCTGGAACGGATCGTACGCAGTAGCTCAAAGCCATCGATATCGGGCAGCATGACATCCAACAGTGCCAGATCGAACTCCTGCTCCAGGATTGCCTTGGCAGCATCGGCCCCGCTATAGGCAATCTGGACATCAAAGCCCTCTTTTGTAAGGTAGATACCAACCAAGTCGGCGATGGCCTTCTCGTCATCAACTACCAAAATGCGCTCGTTCATGCGTGCTCCTCTCGCGCTCCATTATGCCCGAGGCGACGCACGCCACACACAACAAGCGTGGGTGATTAAGTCGGCCTTAAGCACCCTTGTGCCCGTTCGGGCGCGGATGTGGGCCACGCACGCACGCGATGATCGCCGACGCCGGCAAACGATATACTCTAGTTCCAGAAGAGACCATCCCGTCGAAAGCGAAATCCGTGAAGTCCCTCACCTCTTTTGCAAAGCGCTCAGCCCAGCTTGCCGCCGGCTTTGTCTGCGCTATCGCCCTTGCCGCTGGCGCGCCCACCGTCGCCGGCGCCCAAGTGCTCACGACCGACAATGTTTGCGGCAAAACCGCCGATGCGCGCGGCATCACGGCCGAAAACCTGCCCGATATCGATGCGACCAATGCCCTCGTCATGGGCAAAGACGGCACCGTCTACTATGCCCGCGGCGCCGATGAGCAGGTCAAGATTGCCTCGATCACCAAGGTCATGACCGCAATCCTAACCGTCGAGAATTGCAAGATGGACGAGAAGGTCACGGTGAGCAACGCCGCAGCCACCGTGGGCAATTCAACAGCCGGCCTACTCGAAGGCGACGAGCTCACCGTGGAGCAGGCACTGCGCGGCCTGATGATTCCCTCGGGCAACGACGCCGCCATCGTGCTCGCCGAATATGTGGGCAAGAAGATCGACCCTAAGACCAAAGACGCCGAGGCAACATTTGTGAAAGCCATGAACGAGCGCGCTAAGAAGCTCGGTTGCACCGGCACGCTTTTTGAAAACCCGCATGGTCTGGACTTTGATGAGTGGGCTGGCGATATGCACTCAACCGCACACGACGTAGCGCTGATGATGCAAGAGGCCATGAAAAACGACACGATCCGCGAGGTCGTAGCGAGCGAGGATTCCTGGATCGAGGTCACGGGCGCCGACGGCACCGACCATTCGCATTCCATGGACACGCATAACTATTTGCTAGGCCAAGATGGCAACATCGGTGGCAAGACCGGCACCACCGATGATGCAGGCTATTGCTTTACGGGTGCCTACAACCGCGATGGCGACGAGATCTACACCGTCGTTTTGAACTCCACCACCACCGACCAGCGCTTTACCGATACCGCAACCCTTGCCAATTGGTACTACGGTCACAAGGTGACGGTCGCAATCGCCAACACGCAGGAAAAGACCGCCAACGGCAACCCGCTTATGGCGCGCATTGGCCAAACCGACTGGACGGATAAGACGATCGACGCCACGCTCGCCGATCCTACGGCGCAAGCGACCGTGTTTTCCCTTGCCGGCGAGGTGACCGAAAAGGTTAGCTACGACGATCTTTCGGGCACGGTGCATGTGGGCGACAAGGTGGGCAGCGTTACGCTCAAGCAGGATGGCACCAAGATCGCCGTCATGGACCTGGTTGCCGACGAGGAAGGCGCAGGGCCGAATCCCATTGAATGGCTGCTCGTGAAGCTCGATCGCTTGGGCCGTCGCATCGACAACCGCCCACTCACGGCAGAAAGCGAGACCGTCGCCAAGGCGCCCGAGGTGTAGGGCGCAAGAATAATAAGTCCACTGAAAGGAGGCGTCCGAAAGGATGCCTCCTTTTTTGAGGGTTCGAATCCCCAGCCGCCATTCTTGATAATAAAAAGGGCCCCAAATGGGACCCTTCTTCAAATTCGTACTGGCGGAGAGCTGGGGATTCGAACCCCAGATGCCCTTTTGGGGCATACTCGCTTAGCAGGCGAGCACCTTCGGCCTCTCGGTCAGCTCTCCGTAACAGCCGTTCTATAGTAACCAAACAGCCAAGGATGAGCAAGAGGAAATTTTCTAATTGCCTAGCAGCCTTTCTTCCTTGGAAGCTTCGCCTACCCCAGCGAGCGGTTGAGGGAGCCGAGCTCGTCGTTGCCCATGGTGCGCCACATTTGGAAGATGCAACCGCGCGCCAGGAAAAAGAAACCGTTATCGACCAGTCGCACAGCGGCATCTGCCAGCTGATTCGTCACGGCGGACACTGGCGGCAGCTCTAGTCCAGCCTTGTGGATGGTCTCGACCGCTTCCTCGAACGTCGGAGGCTCGCTGACGCCCATCTCGTTCATAAGGCCCTGCATTTCTTCCAGCGCGCTGCTGCCCGACTCCTCGCCGCGCGGCACCAGACGGTAACAAGCCAGCGCCAGGTCGAGCTGATCGCAATTCCAATAGGCAAACGCCAAGCGATAGAACAGGTAGCCGATTGCAGAACGATCGCTGGCAATACGTAGGCCGTGGCGCGCCACCTCGATAATCTCGTCAAAGCGCTCCAGACGCGCAAGCACGTTGATGAGCGCAAAGTGCGACTGCATGGACGAGCGCGCCAGATCGTAAAGATGGCGCACCTCGGGCAGTGCTCGTTCAAAGTCCTCTTGCTCGGCGTAAAAGCTGCAGATCTCGTGCTGGGCAAAGTACAGCGCATCGGGCGCACGAAGGATTCGCACAGAGCGGTCTTCTTCCAACACCGGTAGCACCATGCGCACCAGCTGGTTATCGCAAAACTGCGTTTGAACCGGACCTGTCGCCAAAAGCTCGGCGACGGCGCACTTGGCCTCCAACTCCTCGACAAGACGGGAAAAGCCTTCAAAAGCACCTGTACGGTCGACTTTTGCCTGCTCGCGCAATTCAACAACACGGGCCACGTATGGGTCGTCGTCCTCTTCCATGACCTCCAGCTCGTCAGCCGTATCGGCAAGCAGCAGATCGCGCAGTGCCGGCGGCAGCATGCGATGGTCATCACGCGGACGAGCATGAACCTCCGCCGGCTCAATCGTCTCCGGAGCGGTTGACTCATACGCCTCAAGCACACGCTTGCACGGCATATCGTCCATGTCCATGCTCTCAAGATCCTTGGCGACAGGCACGCAATCGGCCAGATAGGCCGCGCGCCCAAAGAAATACGTTGCGACAACGCACTCGCCCTGCTCACTGTCGGGAGCAGCAATCTGCACATAGCAGCGCGTGATGCAGGTGCCCGCGGCAAAACACGCTGCCGCAAGCGTGAGCGCCACGCGCGCATCGTGCTCCGCGGCCCAGATCGTGCGCGTGTCCTCGTCCAGCTCGTGCCAGGCGTCATCTTGAGCGTCGTATTCACGTTGCGGCATGGCATCAACGACAGACTGCCCAAACCGAACGAGCATGATCCCTTCGGCAACGTTTGCCCGATAGGTATAGTCGAGCCGCGTGACCACGTTAAGCGCCTCGACAATACGCGCGAAGCGGGTACGCACATCCCACTCACCGCCCGGTTGGCAAGCCACCGTACCCGGTTCGCCCCACGGGTTATCGCTCGAGGCCGTATCGAGCAGTCGAGGAACATCGTTGGTCGTCTTAGCGATATGCCACGCATCAAAGAGCGCGCAGCCCTCAAGGCTCGGCGACGAGGCCGCGGGGACCAATCCAGCCCCGATGCGCTCAAGGATGCCGGAGAGGCGGTTGAGACGGCACTCGATGGCAAGCAGCATGTCAATCTCGTCCTGGTCCAGCAGGCTACGATCAAAATTGAGATAGAAAAGCTTTGAACGATCAATGCGAGCCAGGCTCATCTCGGACTTGGCAGCGATGGTGCGCAGGCGGGGCAAGTCAATTTCACTCATAAGGGCAGCGGCATAGCGCTCGATACCGCTCGGATTCTCGGCATGGTCAACGCGGTAAAGCAGCGTCTCGATAGCATCAGGGAGCGGTGCCGTGTTAAAGCCCAAAAACACCTCGACCGGCTCGGGCAACTTTACGAGCTTGATCTTGTCGATAACATTTTGCATACCCTCGTCGAGTCCGCCGGCGTCCGCCGTGCTCGCAATGGCATTTTCGGAGTCAGAGAATATCACGTAGCGCAGGAACATCGATGCCATGAACTCGCCGTAAGGAAGGGAGCGGGTCGAATTCCATGTCTCGTGGTCGGACTGCTCGCGCATGGGGCCTTCGGGAGAGCCGACGGTTCGCGCGCACGCGCGCATCGTGCCGTTGGCTCCCCGAACCACAATCTCACCAATACCGGAGTCCGACTCGTCAAGGACCAGTTCCATGTCGGGATCGTTGGGCAGCGGAGCCTCGCTGACGGGGCGGTCCACCTTGTACACCTCACCCGAAACGCTTACGTAGCCCAAAAGCGACACATGACTTTTGCCAACAAATTCGACGACATAACAAGATTCATGCTGATCCTCGCCAAAGAGTTTCCAGACTACGCCATATGAGCGTCCCGCAGGCTGCTCGGGCATCGCCGGAAAGCGCTTCTTGGGATCGAGAAACCTGAGCTTGTATGTCGGACGCTCTGCCACGAAGTATCACCCTGATCGGTCGCTTGAAGAAGGAGTGGTCGCGAATTAGTCGCGACATCTACTCGGAATCTTACACGAGTCGACAGGAAATCGTCCGCTTTACGCCCGCGCCTCGACCGAGGTTCGAATCCATGCGGTGTTGCCATAAAAGAAAAGCCCCCGTTGCCGGAGGCTTTCAATTTCAATTGGTGCGGCGTATAGGATTCGAACCTATGACGTTCTGATTCGTAGTCAGACCCTCTATCCAGCTGAGGTAACGCCGCAGCGCAAAACATATAAAACCACTTTAGCTTATTGGAGTCAAGCACAATCTCAAACTTTTTTTGGAACGCAGTTTTGTCATGCTGCTCCGCATATACCGTCGTTCCCCGTACGATCGATTGGCTTTTCGATCACGTCAAACTTAGCATCAAGTTCCCTCAGGAGCGATCTCACCCGCTGGGCACAATCATAATCGGCAAACGAGATACTCAACATGCGAGCAACCTGGTTAGATGTCCGGACCCCATAGAAATGCTCCAGGGCCACAAGCCCCTCGTGCGCCACAAACGTCTCAACCACATGCGGCGACTCCTCGTAGCACCATTGGGTCAACGGACCCTCGCTCGTCTGTCGAACCACCAGGCCACCCATGCCAGACGGCTCACACGTCACAAGCAGGTACTCCCCGCCCTCGTCGCTCTCAAACAAAACCACCCGATCATCAAACAGCTCCATCGCGTCCCCTTTCTCTCGCTCTTATTTAGCAAAAGCATAGCAGGTAGATGGCTGTATACAGAACAGTTGTTCGTGTGTTTTCTATTGAGCTGTCCGCACAGCATGGTATGGCCGCACACAAAAAGGGCACCCCAAAAAGGAGTGCCCTAGCAAATCGCTTATGCAGCCAATCTACGCGACCGGCTCGATCTTCTCGAGGCCGCCCATGTAGGGACGCAGAACCTCGGGGATCGTGATGGTGCCGTCAGCGTTCTGGTAGTTCTCCAGAATGGCTGCCATGGTACGGCCAGCCGGCAGACCGGAACCGTTGAGGGTGTGCAGATAGCGCGAACCCTTGAAGTTCTCGGGGTCGCGATACTTGATGTTGGCGCGACGGGCCTGGAAGTCACCGCAGTTGGAGCAGGAGCTGATCTCCTTGTAGGCGTTGTAGCTCGGCAGCCAGACCTCGACGTCGTAGGTCTGACGGGCAGAGAAGCCCAGGTCGCCGGTGCACAGGCTAATCACGCGATACGGAAGACCCAGCTGCTGCAGCAGGAACTCGGCCTCGGCGGTCATGCTCTCGAGCTCCTTGTCGGACTCCTCCGGCTTGGCAAACTTGACCATCTCGACCTTGTCGAACTCGTGCTGGCGAATGATGCCGCGGGTATCGCGACCAGCGGAGCCGGCCTCCTCGCGGAAGCAGGGGGTGAAGGCGGTGTAGCGGCGCGGCAGGGTATCGGCGTCGAGGACCTCACCGGCGTGCAGGTTGGTGAGCACGACCTCGGCGGTGGGGATCAGGAAGTTGTCGCCCGAGACGTGATAGGCGTCGTCCTCGAACTTGGGCAGCTGGCCCGTGCCGAACATGGTCTGACGCTTGACGACGATGGGCGGCCACCACTCCTTAAAACCACGGCTGGTGTGCGTATCGAGGAAGAAGTTGATGAGGGCGCGCTCAAGACGGGCGCCGGCGCCACCGAGAACGGTGAAGCGGCTGCCGGAGAGCTTGTTGCCGCGCTCGAAGTCAAGGATGTCGAGGTCGGTGCCCAGATCCCAGTGCGGCTTAAAGTCGAAGTCGAACTCGCGCGGGGTGCCCCAGCGGCGACGCTCGATGTTCTCGTCCTCGTCCTTACCGTACGGGGTGGCATCGCACGGAATGTTGGGCAGGTGAGCCATGAAGTCGTACTGCTCCTGCTCGAGGGCGGTGCGGCGCTCGGCCAGACCGTCAATTTTCTCGTTGACGGCGCGCACGGCCTCTTTGGCGGCCTCGGCCTCGTCCTTCTTGCCCTCCTTCATCAGGGCGCCGATCTTCTTGGACTCGGCATTGCGCGTGGCTTGAAGTTCCTCGACCTCGGTGATGACGGCACGACGCTCGTCGTCGAGCTCAAAGAACTTCTCGCGATCCCAAGACGTCTGGCGGTTAGCCATGGCGACATCGATGGCATCGGGGTTCTCGCGAACAAACTTGATATCAAGCATTAGATCCTCCGGCGATATACATTCCATTTAGGTTGCAACCTTGTACATGTATGGGCAAGTATATACTTATGAGCGTTTACGACCCAACTCAACTACGCAAGAAGGCACCCAATGGACGCAGTTTTTTCCTTTTTGTTTGGCACCCGCACCGGTTTTGCCATCCTTTTCGCCGGCGGCATCCTGCTGTTTGCGATTATTGCCTTTGTAATGGAGAAGCGCACCCATAAGATGTATGTCGACCGCGGCCCCAAGTCCGAGGACGAAGAAGACAGCTTCTGGGACTAACCTGCCAAAAAGGGACAGGTTTATTTTGGTCGGTTTTATCTGGGCAAACGCAAGTGCCTCGCAACTGGAATTGAGCCAGTTGCGGGGCACTTTTCGCTAAAAGGACAAAACCGCAGGAAAAACCTGCCAAAATAAACTGTCCCTTTTTTGGTCGGTTTTACTGGAGGGTTGCGTCGATTGCCTTGACCAGGGCGCTGCGCATGCCGGCGTCCTCGAGCGCAACGACGCCCTTGATGGTGGCACCACCGGGCGAGCATACGGCATCCTTCATCGCCGCAGGATGCTGGCCAGTTGCAAGCTGCAGCTTTGCCGTACCCAGCACCATCTGGCTCACAATGCGATAAGCATCCGCACGCGGGATACCGTGCTTGACCGCCGCATCGCCCAGGGCCTCGATTGCCATGGCGACAAACGCCGGAGCGCAACCACCCACCGTGCCGCCCACAAACAGCAGGCTTGTGTCGAGCTCGACGACAGCGCCAAGCTTACCGAGCAGGTCGAGCACCACAGCACGCTGCTCGTCGTTAAGCGTCGAAGCCTTCTCGCAGGCGATGACGCCCTCGCCCACCGAAACCGGCGTGTTGGGCACCGTCGAGATATGCGCGACGCCCGGCAGGACCTGCTCCCACTTGGCACTGTCCCAGGTCCAGGCAACCGACAGAACGACCTTTTTGGCAAGAGCATCCTTGAGCGGGGCGAATACCTTCTCGATCATGTACGGTTTGACCGCAGCGACCACGATATCGGATGCGGCGACAACCTCGGCGGCATCGTGGCAGGCGACCATGCCGCGCGCCTCGCAGCGCTCAACCAGTGCGTCGTAGCGACCCGCACAGGCGCACATGTCGCTCGCAGCTACACCGGCAGCGATCCAGCCATCGGCCATAGCGCTCGCCATATTGCCAAAACCGACAAATCCAATCTTCATATCGCATAGTCCTTTCAGACACATTCCTCAAAACGAAAGGTATTGTCCCACGCCATTGTTTCGTATTGCCGACCTATTTGTGATACGGCTCGCCACGACTGATCTTGCAGGCACGGTAAATCTGCTCCAGCAGCACCACACGCGCCAGGTTATGCGGCAAGGTAATGCGTCCAAAGCTGAGCATCTCGTCGGCTCGTGCGCGCACGTCATCGCTCACGCCGTCCGAACCGCCGATTACAAAGGCAATGTCGCTGCTGCCTCGCAGCATAAGATCGTCGAGCCTCGCCGAAAACTCCTCGCTCGAGCGCTCCTTGCCCTCGATAGCCAGCAGGATCACATGCGCTCGAGATGGCAAGGCGGCAAGAATCGCCGCCCCCTCCTTGTCGCGCGCGGCATCCACGCCGCCCGCCTTAGCCGGGTCGATATCGGCCACCTCGCGGATATCCACCTTGGCATAGGCACCTAGGCGCTTGGTGTACTCAGCGCACGCGTCCTTCCAAAAGCGCTCCTTGAGCTTACCGACGCAAACGACGGTGTATTTCACGCGCGTCTACTCCTTCGAATCGTTTTGAACTTTGCCGGCGGCCAGCATCTGCTCGAACATCGAGGCCGACTGCGAAAAGTCGCTCGGCAGCACGACCGTCGAGGTTTTACCCGTGCGAGCGAACTCCGTCATCATCTCGGACCACTGCGTAAACATGAACAGTTGGTTGGCCTCGTCATTGCCGACACCCGTCTCCTGGATGATCTCGAGCGAATCTTTGATACCCAGCGCGATGGCCTTGCGCTGGTTGGCGATGCCCTCGCCCGCCTTTTCCATAGCCTCGGCCTCGGCGGTCGCCTCGGTGACGCGCTTGATGCGGTCGGCCTCGGCGAGCTCCTGCGCGGCAGCGCGCTTGCGCTGGGCGGCGTTGATGTCGTTCATGGAGTTCTCGACCTCGGTCGGCAGTGCGATTTTGGCGATGAGCGTCGACACGAGGGTGAAGCCGTAGGCGGCCATCTGCTCGGAAACGGTAGCGTTGACATCCTTGGCGATGTCATCCTTCTTGGCAAAGACCTCATCGAGTGTGTAGACGGGGATGGAGGAGCGCAGGGCGTCGGTGATGAAGTCGCGCATCTGGTCGACGGGCTCCTGCAGCATGTAGTAGCTCTTGTAGATGCCCGAATCTGCCGGGCCGGCGCCCATGTCGTAGCTCACGTGGTACTGAGCGGAGACCTCAAGGCCGATGGTCACGTTGTCCTGGGTCTTAACGTCGATGCCAAAACCGTTTTTCATGGTGCGCAGGCTCACCGTGGCGGCCTTGCGGTCGATCACGGGCACCTTCACGTGGAAGCCCGCGTTGACGATACGATTGAACTTACCCAAGCGCTCGATGATCACAGCGTGCTGCTGTTCAACGACATAGCAGGCGTTGGGGAGCAGGAGCAACAAAATGATGATGGGAATCAAAAGGCTGGTAAGGGCGGCGATGATACCGGAAAACAGCATGGTTTCTCCTCTGATAGGCGCACATTGGCACTAGGATACCCGTCCAAGGAGATCGTGCATAACAAAAAAGCTCCCATTGCTGGGAGCTCTTTCATTTAATGGTGCGGGCGAAAGGACTTGAACCTTCATGGGGTTGCCCCCATACGGACCTGAACCGTACGCGTCTGCCAATTCCGCCACGCCCGCGTGCAGGAATTAGAATAACGGAGCGCCACCGCGAACGCAAGAACTATTTTTGAAAAAGTTTGCAGGCATTTTCCCAAGCGGCATGCGCGATTGTTTCGGCGTCCTCACCAGTGCGATCGACACGGTCGTTAACCAGCGCGTTTGCCGTAATGGAGATCATTGCGGGCTCGCATTCAAGACCGCGGATGGGCTCCGGAGCCATATACGGGCAATCCGTCTCGAACAAAATTCGATCGAGTGGGGTTGCCGCAAATGCCTCGCGCACGTCGTCGTTGCGCTTAAAGGTAGCCGCACCACCATAGGCGATATAGCAGCCCAGCTCCACAAAGCGCTCCATCGTGGCGCGGTCCTCGCCAAAACAGTGCAGCACACAACCGGCCTGGGGCACGCCCACCTCACGAAGCACGTTGTACGCATCCATATGCGAGGTGCGCTCCCCATCCGAGTCCTCGTGCCGCAGGTGCAACTCCACCGGCACATTGCAGCGCACGGCGACTTCGAGCTGACGTGCCATGCAATCAATCTGCACGCTGTGGGGCGCCGGCGTGATGTCGTCGTCGTAATCCATGTGGTAGTCCAGACCGATTTCGCCAATACCGGCGCACAAAGGGTCATCAAGCGCAGCAACAACCTGCGCGTGAATGTCGTCGATATAGTCCGGCGCGCCATACGGATGCACGCCGGCAAGATACTTGATCTGCGGGATATCCTGCATCGGCAGAATTTCGCGCGTCAGCCAGTCGCTATAGTCCGTCACGCTGCGCTTGTCGGCGATGGGGTCGAAGACCGTCACCAACAGGTCGATGCCTGCCGCCTTGGCACGCACGAGTGTCTCGGGCACATCCTTGCCCCAGAACGAAAGCAGATGCGCATGTGTGTCGGCAAGCGGTGCCAAGGGCACGGGACAAGCAACCGTCTTCTTTTTCTTGGTAAACGTCACGCGTTCGGCATTAAGCGTCATGGGAAAGCTCCCGAGCCAGGCACACAAAGTCGGCGACGCCGAGCGTCTCGGCGCGCGTGGTGGGTGCGATACCGCAAGCCTCAAAGGCGGCATCGAGCACGTCCTTGGCAAAGCCGTTGGCGCTCATGGAATTGCGGATGGTCTTGCGACGCTGAGCAAATGCAGCATCAATCACGCGGGCTACAAATTCGCGATCGAGTCCTTCGGGCACCACACCGTCAACACGGTCGATACGCACGACGGCCGAGTCCACGTGTGGCGCCGGCATAAAGCAACGCGGCGGCACCTCAAAGCGACCCGTTACCTGCGCATACAGGCCAAGCTTTGCCGTATAGCCGCCATAGGTCTTGTTGCCCGGCACTGCGGCAATGCGATCGGCAACCTCCTTTTGCACCATGACGACGGCGCGTTTGAGCGCCGGCATCGTCTGGAAAAATTGCAAAATGATCGTCGCCGCCACGTTATAGGGCAAGTTCGCGACAAATACCGTCGGCTCACCGCCCGCAGCCTGCTCAATCTGCTCCGGGCCCACCTTAAGCGCGTCGCCCATGATAAAGCGGAAGTTGGCATAGTCGGCGGCGTGGGCGTCGAGCACCGGCTCAAGCTCGGGATCGGCCTCAATGGACGTAACGCACGCCGCTTCCTGCAGCAACGCAAGTGTCAAAGTACCGCAACCCGGACCCACCTCGAGTACGCGCTCGTCACCTGCAAGCTCGGCAAGCTCGCAGATACGCTCGATCACATGATTGTCGATTAGAAAGTTCTGGCCCAGGCGATGCTTGGTCGCAAGGCCAAACTCCTCCAGCAGCTCCCTTGTTGCCGTGGGGTTTGCCAAAGGCGAAGTTGTCATAGTTGCCTCCTTAGCATGATGGCGGCGTCTTGAAACGAAAGGGCATGGACCGTTGCGGCCATGCCCTTACATCTAAACAGCAAATTGCCGATATGGCGCTCGCGCGGTCTCTACGCCAGACGCGGGAACAGCGGATCGCCCTTCTCGACGGGCTGACCACCAGCAAGCAGGCCCCAAGCGCAAATGCCCTTGAGGTCGTCGGTCGCGGCCTCGTTCTCGCAGGACAGGCGGCGCAGGGCCTCGGCAGAGGTCTGAGGCATGAGCGGCATCAGCAGGTGAGCGGCAATGCGGATGGCCTCGAGCAGGTTGTAGATCACAAACGCCAGCTCGTCAGCCTTGGCCTCGTCCTTGGCAAGTGCCCAGGGCTCGGAGTCCTCGATGTAGTGGTTGGCGGCGTGGATGAGCTCCATGACCTCATCCTTGGCTCCGCCGTAATCGAGCACGTCCATCTTGACCATGTAGCGGTCGACCAGGCCATCGGCGATCTTTGCCAGCGGGTTGTCGAACGCATCGAACGATGCGGGCTTGGCGGGCGCGCAACCGTCAAAGTACTTGCCGCTCATGTTGAGCGAACGCGAGATAAGGTTGCCCCAGCTGTTGGCCAGGTCGGCGTTGTAGACCTGCTCCATGCGATCGAAGCTGATGGCGCCGTCGGTACCGGGAACGACATCGGTCATAAAGTAGTAGCGATAGCCCTCGACGCCCAGCATGTCGATAACGTCCTGCGGAGCGATGGCGTTACCGCGGCTCTTGGACATCTTCTCGGCCTTGCCGGTCTCGGCATTGCGCACGGTCAGGAAGCCGTGGGCAAAGACGTGCTCGGGCAGGGCCTCGCCGATGGCCATGAGCATGGCGGGCCAAATGACGCAGTGGAAGCGGATGATGTCCTTACCCACGATGTGGAACTGCGCGGGCCAGCGATAGGCCAGCTCGGCACGCGCCTCGTCGGTGTCGACACCGTAGCCGACGGCCGTCATATAGTTGAGCAGCGCGTCAAACCATACATAGGTCACATGGCCCTCGTCAAACGGAACCTGGATGCCCCAGTCAAAGCTCGTGCGACTCACGGAAAGGTCGTTGAGGCCGCCCTCGACAAAGCTGCGAACCTCGTTCATGCGGAACGCAGGCTCGACAAAGTCGGGGTGCTCGTCATAGAGCTTGAGAAGCTTGTCCTGGAAGGCGGAAAGCTTAAAGAAGTAGGACTCCTCCTGGACGCGCTCAAGCGGACGGTGGCAGTCGGGGCATAGATGCTGGCCGACGCTGCCGTACTCCTCGTCGCCCTTCTGGACCTGCGTATCAGTGAAGTAGGTCTCGTCAGGCACGCAATACCAACCGTCGTAGCTGCCCTTATACAGGTAACCGGACTCCTTCATGCGCTCCCACAGGTACTGCACGGCATGATGCTGGCGCGGCTCGGTGGTGCGGATGAAGTCGTCGTTGGAAATCTCGAGCTTGCTCCAAAGCTCCTTGAAGTGCGGGGCCTGGCTATCGGTCCACTCCTGCGGCGTCATGCCATGCTTGGCTGCGGCCTCGGCGACCTTCTCGCCGTGCTCGTCCATGCCGGTCAGGAACTTGACGTTATAGCCGGCGGAACGGCGATAGCGAGCCTGAACGTCGGCGATGATGGTGGAATAAGCCGTGCCCAGGTGCGGATCGGCGTTGACGTAGTAGATGGGCGTCGTGATAAAGAACGAAGGCTTGCTTTGATCCATGGGGTTTGTCCTCCAGAAAAACCTTTCCGATATCATGGCGCATATACTTATTTGCGAAATCCACCCATTCGGTTGC
>USFK01000003.1 GCA_900553935.1 uncultured Collinsella sp. | reverse complement strand
CGGGGCCCTTTAAGCTATGAGCGATATCGCTTAGAGCTTGATGTCGATGTCGACGCCAGCGGGGAGGTCGAGACGCATAAGCGAATCAACGGTGCCCGAGGTGGGGTCGAGGATGTCGATGAGGCGCTTGTGGGTGCGCATCTCGAACTGCTCACGGGAGTCCTTGTTCACGTGCGGCGAGCGGATAACCGTGTACAGGTTGCGCTCGGTGGGCAGGGGGACAGGACCGGAAACGCGAGCACCGGTCTTCTGAGCGGTCTCGACGATGAGCTTCGCGGACTGATCGACGACCTCGTGATCATAGCCCTTGAGGCGAATGCGGATCTTCTGGGTAGCCAACTTAAACCTCCAAAGAGTGCGAGAGATGTTCTCGCGGATTACGTAACAGGGAGCTCGAACTTAGGCGTTCTTGCTCATGACCTCGTCCACGATGGACTTGGGCGCGGGCTCATAAGAGTCGAACTGCATCGTGTAGGATGCACGGCCCTGGGTCTGGGAGCGAAGGTCGGTAGCGTAACCGAACATCTCGCCCAGCGGCACCTTGGCACGGATGAGCTTGCTGTTCTTGCGATCCTCCATGCCCTCGATCTTGCCGCGGCGACCGGAGAGGTTGCCCATAACGTCGCCCATGTACTGCTCGGGGGTCTCGACCTCGACAGCCATGATCGGCTCGAGCAGCTGCGGATCGGACTTCTTGAGAGCGTCCTTGATAGCCATGGAACCGGCGATCTTGAAGGCGGCCTCGGAGGAGTCGACCTCGTGGTAAGAACCGTCGAACAGGGTGACCTTAACGTCGAGGACCGGGAAGCCGGCGATAACACCGGTGTTCAGGGCCTCCTGGATGCCCTTGTCGATGGACGGGATGTACTCCTTGGGCACGACGCCGCCGACGATAGCGTTGACGAACTCGTAGCCGAAGCCCTCCTCCATCTTCTCGAGCTTGATGACGGCGTGGCCGTACTGACCGCGACCGCCGGACTGACGGACGAACTTGCCCTCAGCCTTCTCGACGTCGTGACCAGCGGTCTCGCGGTAGGCAACCTGGGGCTTACCGACGTTAGCGTCAACCTTGAACTCGCGGAGCAGACGGTCGACGATGATCTCGAGGTGCAGCTCGCCCATGCCGGCGATGATGGTCTGGCCGGTCTCGTGGTTGGTGGACACCTGGAAGGTCGGGTCCTCCTCGGCGAGCTTGGTCAGAGCCAGGGACATCTTGTCCTGCTCGGCCTTGGTCTTGGGCTCGATGGCAACGTCAATAACGGGCTTAGCGAACTCAATCTTCTCGAGGACGATCTCCTTGCCCTCGGCGCACAGGGTGTCACCGGTGGTGGAGTTCTTGAAGCCGACGCAAGCGACGATGTCGCCGGCGGCAGCGTCGTCACGGTCGATACGCTCGGCGGCGTTCATCTCGAGGATGCGGCCGAGGCGCTCGCGCTGACCGTTGGAAGCGTTGACAACGTAGGAGCCGGACTCGGCGCGGCCGGAGTAAACGCGGACGTAGGTGAGCTTACCGACGAACGGGTCGGTCATGATCTTGAAGACCAGGCCGGAGAAGGGCTCGTCGAAGGAAGGATGACGCTGAATCTCCTCGCCGGTGTCCGGATCGGTACCGGTGACGGCCTCAACGTCGAGCGGGCTGGGCAGGTAGTCGACGACAGCGTCGAGCAGCTCCTGAACGCCCTTGTTCTTGTAGGCGGAACCCACGAAGACGAGGTTGAGCTCGTTGGCCAGAACGCCCTTGCGCAGAGCAGCCTTGAGCTCCTCGACGGTGAAGTCCTCCTCCATGAGGATCTTCTCCATGAGCTCGTCGTCAAAGCTGGCAGCAGCGTCGAGGAGCTCCTCGCGCTTGGTGGCAGCGATGTCGGCAAACTCAGCCGGGATCTCGTCCATCGGCTCGGGGTAGGTCATACCCTTCTCGTCGGCCTTGAAGTCCCATGCAGTCATGGTGACCAGGTCGATGACGCCCCAGAAGTTGTCCTCGGCGCCCATGGGGACCTGGATGGCCACGGCGTTGGCGTCGAGACGATCCTTCATGGTCTCGATAGCGTTGAAGAAGTCAGCGCCCACGCGGTCATACTTGTTGATGAAGGCGATGCGGGGGACGTTGAAGGTAGAAGCCTGACGCCAAACGGTCTCAGACTGGGGCTGAACGCCGGCAACGGCGTCGAAGACGGCGACAGCGCCATCGAGGACGCGCAGGCAGCGCTCGACCTCGGCGGTGAAGTCAACGTGGCCCGGGGTGTCGATGATCTGGATGCGGTAGTCCTTACCGTCCTTGTTCCAGAAGCACGTGGTAGCAGCGGAGGTAATGGTTACGCCGCGCTCCTGCTCCTGAACCATCCAGTCCATGGTGGCAGCGCCCTCATGAACCTCACCGATCTTGTGGGTCTTACCGGTGTAGTAAAGAATACGCTCGGTCGTGGTGGTCTTACCAGCATCGATGTGAGCCATGATGCCGATGTTACGGGTATCGGAAAGCTTGTACTTAGGCTTAGCCATGTTAGTTCCTTACCTTAACTTACCAACGATAGTGAGAGAACGCGCGGTTGGCCTCGGCCATCTTGAAGACGTCCTCACGCTTCTTGACGGAAGCGCCCAGGCCGTTGGAGGCGTCGAGAATCTCGTTGGCGAGACGCTCGGCCATGGTCTTCTCCTTGCGAGCGCGGGAGAAGTTGACGATCCAGCGGATACCCAGAGCGGTGGAACGACGGGAGTTGACCTCCATCGGGACCTGATAGGTAGCGCCACCGACACGCTTGGGCTTAACCTCGAGCGTGGGCTTGACGTTGTCCATAGCCTTCTTGAAGGTAGCGAGAGCGTCGCCACCCTCGGACTTCTCGGCAACGATCTCGAAAGCGGTGTAAACGATGCGCTCAGCGGTGGCCTTCTTGCCGTCAAGAAGGACCTTGTTGATGAGCTGAGTCACCAGGCGGTTGTTGTAAACGGCGTCAGGCTGAACCTCACGACGATTAGCTGCTGCACGACGCGGCATGTGAAATCTCCTTAAGTGTCTACCGTGCGGCGCTTAGGCGGCACACGGCGAAAGTATCAAAACGTTATCTGGCTTATTTAGCCTTGGGGCGCTTAGCACCGTACTTGGAACGGGCCTGCATACGGTTCTGGACCGGAGCAGCGTCGTAGGCGCCACGGATGACGTGATAACGGACACCAGGGAGGTCACGGACACGACCGCCGCGGACGAGCACGATGGAGTGCTCCTGCAGGTTGTGGCCCTCACCCGGGATGTAAGCGGTAACTTCGATGCCGTTGACAAGGCGAACACGGGCAACCTTACGAAGAGCCGAGTTCGGCTTCTTGGGGCTCGTGGTGAAGACGCGGGTGCACACGCCGCGCTTCTGGGAGTTGTGCTGCAGAGCAGCGTTCTTGGACTTCTTGGGCACGGAACGACGGCCCTGGCGAACCAGCTGGTTAATAGTAGGCAAAGCGTACTCCTTCTCGAATGATTCCAGCTTTCTGTAAAGTGCAACGGCTTGAATCGAGGGGTCAGCATCCCCCTACGAAACACGCAGTTCGATAGGATACGTGGCGTTAGCTGTGCCGTCAACAGACCACGCCGCCGGGCGTATCCCAAAATTGGCACATTTCCGCAAAGCCTACACAAAAGGAATCCCCTCCTGTGCGCGCTGGCGGATCCCCGGCCCGGGCGGCCCGCTGTTTAAGTTTGCTGCTCTACAGTCCTGCGCAAGACGGAAAGCACATTAAGTGCTTTCCTTTGCGTGCGGAACTCGCGACAAACTTAACCCCCGCCCTCAGCCCCGGAAGCCCTCCCTGCCGTCACATTATTCAACCAGTTTTGCGGGCGTGCGCCGCTGCGCGGCTAGCCCGCGTGCTCCTCGGCGGGGTTGGTCTGATTGTTTTTGTTGAAGCTCTGCCTTTGGCTCAAATGGAAACGGGAGACGCATCTGCATCCCCCGCTTTTGTTGTGGTTACTCTAGATCAATAAATTTGATGCTTAGGATCTTGCCGTCTTTGACGAGCATTCTGGCCATGGTGGGGCCTCGGCTGCCCCTTGGGTAGCTGGCGCTGCCCGGGTTGAGAACCAAGCAGCGGCCTACTTGGGCTTCTTTGGTTACGTGGGTGTGGCCGTTGATGGCTACGTCTACGGATCCCACCGGAAGGTCTTCGCGGTAGTGGGCTACGGCGAATTTGAGGCCTTCGTAAGTAAAGAGCGCAAGACGGTCTACATCGGGGCCGTAGTCGCGGTAGTAATCGTTGTTGCCCAGTACGGCCCGCACGGGGGCGATGGTGCATAGGTGCTCGTAGTCCATCTCTGACGTAAGGTCGCCGGCGTGGATAATCAGGTCTGCGCCCTCAAGCTCGTCCAGGAGCGCAGGCGATAAATAGCCGTGGGTGTCCGAGATGATGTCGATACGCTTGGCGCTTGCACTGTTCATGGGATCCCTTCCGCAAAAAAACGATTCGGCAGATACATACAAAAAAGGCCCCACGGCTCCGCAGACGATGGGTCTACAGGGCTGCGGGGCCAGTGTGCTAGAGGCTCAGGGCCTTCTTGAGCGGCACGACGCGGCGGCGCGAAACCGGCACGCGTTCGTCGACGCCCGTAATGCCCAGCTGGATGGCGCCCGAGGGCACCGTCTCAACGTCCGTGACGCACGCCAAGTTGACGATATAGCGGCGGTGAACACGGAAGAAGCCAAAATCGCAGAGCTTGGCCTCAAACTGCGCCAGCGAGGTCGTCGACAAAAAGCGATCATCGACGGTATAGATGCAGGAGTAATCGTCCTTGGCCATGATAAAGCGAATGTCGTCCACGGGAATGAGCACCTTGCGGCCGCCCTTTTCCACCGGGATACGCTCGATGGTCACCTTGCTGTCCGTAACCGGCTTGGCGCGTTGCATGACCTTCTCGATCGCGCGATCCAAGCGAGCTTCCTCGACCGGCTTCATCAGATAATCGACGGCATCCACGTCGAATGCCTCGACCGCATGGTCGCTATACGCAGTCACAAACACGATCGCCGGCGGATTTTTGAGCTTATGCAGCGCCTCGGCAAGTTGCAGGCCCGAGGCACCGGGCATCGAGATATCGAGAAACACGACATCCACGCGACTTTCCATAAGCATCTCGATGGCGGAGCGGACGCTCGACGCCTCCGTGATCGTGCCGATCTTGCCCGTTTGCTCGAGCAGGAAGCGAAGCTCCGAGCGAGCCGGCGCCTCATCATCCACAATCATCGCACGCAGCATAGGGATAAAACCTTTCGTCAACTAACTACGCCGGGCATCCGTCGCATGACGTTGAGCCCGTAGCCTTTTATTTTACTCTTGAATGTCAAAGATGCTCTCTGACAAATCAAGATGAAGAAGCACTTTGGTGCCCTTGCCCGGCGCCGATTCGACACGCGTATAGGAGTGCGGCCCAAAAAAGCGATGGATGCGCTCCGAAATATTGTGCATGGCCACACCGGCGCCGCCACCCTGGGGAGAGCTGGCGTCGGGACGGGCAGAGCGCTCGTCAAACAGTCTGGCGGCGGTACCCTCATCCATGCCCACGCCATTATCGGCCACGGCAATCAAGATTGCATCCTCGCCGTCTTGGTGAACGGTCACGTCGATCCTCAGGGCGTCGTCATCGCCCATACCATGACGCACAGCGTTCTCGACAATCGGCTGGATCACGAACGCCGGCACCAGCGTATCTTCCACGTCCTCGGACACATCGAACGTCGCAAGCACGCGGTCCTCGCCAAAGCGGGCCTTCTCAAAGGTAAGGTAGCGCTTGGTCTGTGCGACCTCGCGCGAGACCGGAATAAGCGATCCCGAGTTGTCGAGCGTGGCGCGATAGAACGATGAGAACTCACGAAGCAGTTCGCGGGCCCTCAGCGGGTCGGTGCGCGTAAACGATGCAATGGTGTTCAGCGTGTTGAACAGGAAGTGCGGGTTAATCTGCGCCTGCAGCGCACGCACCTCGGCGCGCGCTGTGAGTTCCTTTTGCACCTCGAGCTCGTGGATGGCGAGCTGCGTGGACAAAATCTCGGCAAAGCCCGAGGCAAGCGCGTACTGGGTACGGTCGACGGCGCGCGGGGTCTTGTAGTAGAACTTGAGCGTGCCGACGGTACGATCGCCCACCTTGATGGGGGCGATAATGCCGGCGGGGACTTGGTTGTGCGAGCCGTCCGAGCCCACGACATCCACCATACGGTTGAACGACTGCACGATGCCATGTTCGATAACGTAGCGTGTGGCAAGCGTGTGGATGGGAGAATCTGGCAGTAGTTTTTCCTCAAACTCGCCCGCGCAGGCAAGCACGTTGTCCTCATCGGTGATGGCCACCGTCATGGCGCGCGTCTCGGGCAAAATGCGCTGGCACACCAAACGCGCCGACTCCTGCGTCAGACCGCCCTTAATGTCCTCGAGCATGGCCGAGGCCACCGAGAGCGTCTCCTCGGTGTACTGGGAGCGCACCGAATCGGGATTGAGCGTCAAAAAGATAAAGATGCACAGAAAGATGCACAGCAGTGCGCAGGCGACCACGGTCGCGATCGGCTCGATTCCAGTCGCCAGGGCAAAAATAAAGTACACCAGCACGCAAATGGCGCAGGCAACGGCAATGATGCGAAAGATTGATATTGAACTATCGCGCTGGGCGCGGCGGTCGATCATTCGGCCCCCTCCAGGATACTGATCAGTTGTGCGTCACGCCAAAGCCCGTCCATGATCTTGGGCCAAAAACTCTGGAAACGCAGGTAGCTTGCAGCGTTTTGGCGCGCATAGGCTTTTGCCTCGTCGATACCATGGCGCCAGATGCGCAGGTAGCCCTCATGCTCGCGGGTAAACACGCTGCGGACCATAGCGGTCTTGTGCACGCGGTCGTCGAGCTCGCGCGAAATCCACGGGCCCGGGTAGGGCATGAGCGATGCTGCCGTAACGGGAATGAGCTCCTTTTGATGCGCGGCGAACGTCAACTTGGCCCGTTCGTAGTACCAACGGTATACATCCTGCATAAAGCGCGGTGAGCGCTTTTCGGACTCCGGAGGCAGATGGCGCACGGTCCACTCGTTATCGAACCACACGTCGTAGCCAAACATGCGCATGTTAAAGAGGTAATCCAAGTCCTCGCCGCGGGTGATAAACGGGTCAAAGGCCACACGCGTAAAGGCGCGGGCGTGCAGGGCCATCAGGCCGCCGCACACGTAGTTGGAGCGCGAGATGCGGGTGCCCGAGAGCGCCTTTTTCATCCAACGGTTGAACTCGATGCGCTTGGTCCACCAACGATGGCAGATGCCCGCCTTGTCCGTAGGAGCCAACGGCGAGCCGTCGCGATCGTAGAAATAGCCGCTCTTGACCAAGATCGGCAAGCCCTGACGCGTCTGCTGCCCCAACGCATAGGTCGCGCGCTTCATAAAGTCGGCGTCGATGACAGCCTCATCGTCATCCAAAAAGATAACCGCGTCATGCCCCAGCACCGCAGCGCAGGCCAGCCCCATGTTGCGGATGGCACCGTAACCTCGCAGGCTCACGCACTCGCCCGAACCCTTGGGCGCGATCTGAGCAACCCGGTCTGCGATGCGCGAGGCCTGGGTGTTGGTGACAACGGTGACCTTGAGCGTGGGATGCGCGTCGACAATCTCGTGCACGCGCAGCGACACATCGGCTGTGGCAGAAACGGGACAGACCACCAAAAGGATGATGCGCGGGATGTCACGTACCTGCTCAAGCGAGGCCAGGCAGCGGTCGAGTTCGGGATTGTCGGCGTTGAGTCGCGTCGAATGGTCATAGGTGCCAGGGGCGTTTGCGCAAGCATCATCGCCCGCCCAATACGTTGGAATCACGACCGTGGCGTTCATGCCTTACCCTCCCTGCAACACAAAAACGGGACGCCGCCAAACACAGGCGACGCCCCGCGACCTAGCTGATTCCATCATACCCACTTGGGCAAATCATTGCTCGCAAGTCGCAATGTTTATTGCGGATAACCCCAAAAGAGTACCGTGGACAGGCACAATAGCCGCTCACTCCTATGCGGCATGCTCTGCCGCCCGAGTCATGCGGGACAGGCGGACCAGCAGCATAAAGCCAACAACCAGCAGAACACCAATAGAAAGGACGCCCAGCGACGGGTTGCCGGTCAGCGAGGTGACAACCGACACCAGGAAGGTGCCCATAACGCTTGCGTAACGGCCAAAGATATCGAAGAAGCCGTAGTACTCGTTGGACTTTTCCTTAGGGATAATACGACCGAAGTAGCTGCGGCTCAGCGCCTGCACGCCTCCTTGGAACAGGCCAACCAAAATAGCGAGTACCCAAAACTCAAAGGCGGTCTTTAAGAAAAACGCGGCAAAGAGCACGATGCCCATATAGGCGGCGACGGCCACCAAGATCATGTTGAGTGTGCCCACGCGACCGGCGAGCCTGCCGTAGATGATGGCGGACGGGAAGGCCACAAACTGCGTAACGAGCAGCGCCAGCACCAGTTGGGTCGAGTCGATACCCAAAGCCGATCCGTAGCTGGTTGCCATGGAAATGACCGTGTGCACACCGTCGATGTAGAAGAAGAACGCGATCATGTAGACCAGCACGGTCTTGTTGTGGGCGATCTCGCGCATGGTGTGTCCGACCTCGGAGAACACGCCGCCCACGATGTGGCCGATGGTGTCCTCGGGACCGCGCTCGCGACCGTACTTTTGCTTATAGGTGCGAATGAGCGGCAGGGTAAAGATGAGCCACCAGGCACCAGTGATGACAAACGACAGACGCGTTGCCAGCATGGTGGGGACGCCAAGAGCGGGGCCACCCATGATAAGCGCCAAGCAGATGATGAACGGCACGGTGGAACCGATGTAGCCCCAGGCATAACCCGAGCTGGACACGGCGTCCATGCGCTCGTCGGTGGTAATGTCGGGCAGCATGGCGTCGTAGAACGTCATAGAAGAGTTAAGGCCGATGGTGCACAGCACGTACACGGTCAAAAATGCCATGGCGGACATTGGGATAGCCTGCGCCAGGCAAAGAACCAGGCCCGTGAGGAAGAAACCCAAGAAGAACTTGATCTTGTTGCCGGCGTAATCGGCAAGCGCGCCCAGAATGGGCATGAGCATGGCAATGACCAGCGAGGCAATCGTCTGCGCGTTGCCCCAAGCGACCACCAGGTCTGCCGAGGAAGCACCGGTATTGATGGCGTTAAAGTAGATGGGCACCACCGAGGTATTGAGCAGCACGAGGGCCGAGTTTCCCACATCGTACATGACCCAGTTACGCTCGAGCTTGGTGTATTTCATGGACAGGGACCCTTCGTATTCGCCCGATATGCAGTTAGTTCATCGTACCCCAATTGCACAGAGGCGCCGGTAAGGATTCGGCAAAGGGACACGCACGAGCCCTACTCCTCGCGGTCGAACTCTTCGTCGGCACCGAGCACGCGACCGCTGTAATTGACGTGGTTGGTCACGGCTTCCATATCGCCGGTCTCGATAAAGCGGGCGACCGTGCACTCGTAATCGACCAGCGCGCGGTCAAAGACCTCGGGGAAACTCTCGGTCGAGACTTCATCAGTAAAGGGGTTCTTCCATGCCAAGTGGCCCAGGTTGCCGGTACGCTCGGGCAGCTCGGTCGTCACGCGGTGCGCAAGGCCGTCGAGCAGCGAATAATCGTGCACCAAGCCCTCGAGCAGGGCAATCGCGCGCGTCTTGGCCGAACCGGCCGGCTCGATAGTACGGTAGAGCAGCTGCATGTCGGCTACGGCGCCGGCGTACTCCCCCGCCGGGATGTGGATACCGTACACGCACCCGGCGACGTAGCTCATCAGCACGCCGGCAACGCGATTGATGCGGTCGGTCGTGACGATCTCGCCCGCCGGCGGATAATCCTCGACCGTGGCCCCGTCACGTTTAAGCTGCAGCATCAGCACGTCCAGGTCGCTTTCGAGCACGGCGTGAACTTGACTGCCCGAAGCCTCGAGCTCGGGGTCGGACTCAACAATGCCAAACTGCTGCTCGTAGACAAAGGGATGGGCATTGCGGTCGAGCACATAGTGCGACAGCAGGCCCAGCGCAAACGCGCGACCCAGATTGGCATCGCGCGGCTGCAGGTGCGACACGCCATCGCGCAGGCACGAGAACTGGCGCGACATGCGCGAGCGGTGCATGACCTGAGCAAGCGACGTACAGTCGGAAATGCGCGGCGTGAGCATGTGGAAGAAAAACGGGTCGGGACCTTGGTTTCCCAGGATAAAGGCGATGCGCTCCTCGTCGGACGTAATAACGCCCTGAGGAAGACGGTCGATGCTTTCCTCGCCAAACAGATGATGCGTAATGAGCGCGGGCATAATGATCCTTTCGATTTCATTCGATGCCACCCATTATGCCCACCGCGCGCCCATACCAAACCTGCGATGGTAAACGACGGCACGCAAGCCTCTTACGCAAGCCCCAAGTGCGACTTGACCTCGGCGGCACGACGACGGGACACCGGCACCGTCGAGCTCACGCGGTCGAGCCTGAGCTCCATCAACCCCGTGGAGCCAATCTCAACATTGTGCACGTCTTCCAAATTGACCAGATAGCTGCGGTGGACACGGATAAAGCCCTCGGAGGCCAAACGTCGCTCAAGCGAAGAGATCGACTCATTAATCAGATATGTTCCCTCGGCGCAGACGGCGTTGCAAAAATCGGCACGCGCCTCAAAGTAGCAGACATCCGCCACGGGGATGAACACCTTTTTACCCCCGCGGTCCACCGTCAGGCGAAGGGGCTGGCGCGGGGTATGGACAGCGCGGCGAACACCCAGGGCGGTTTCGATCTTGTCGAGCGCCTTTGACAGGCGGGCATCCTCGACCGGCTTGACGACATAGTCGACAGCATCGAGGTTATACGCGTCGGCCGCGAACTCTGCAAACGCCGTCACAAACACCACCACCGGCGGCGTCTTTAGGTTTTGCAGGGTCTCGGCTAGCTCAATTCCCGAGCGGCCGGGCATCGTGATATCCAAAAACAGCACGTCGGGCTTGTTCGACAGAATCGACTCCACGGCCTCGGTGACATTGCCCGCCTCGGCAATCTGTCCCACACGTGCATCCTTTTCCAGCAGATAACGTAGCTCAGCCCTAATAGGAGGCTCGTCATCAACCACCAAGATGTTCCATCCCTCGGACATATGCGCTTCCCCTCTTTTTTCTCTCAATCCAACCGCGCGCTACACCTTCATCGGCGCCGGCTCATGCGGCTCGCCGTTCAGCTCGACGATGACCTGCGTCCCCACGCCCTCCTGGGACTTCACGCGCATGCCAGAATCTTCTCCGTAAAAGAAATGGATGCGCTGAAGTACGTTAAAGAGCGCCAGGCCGCAACCTCGCTTGACGGAGCCGTCGGCGGTAATGCTCTCGGGCTCCTCTCGGCGATGCTGCTCAAACAGGTGCGCGCAGACTTCTTCGCTCATACCGATGCCGTCATCTTCGACGATGATCTCCAGACCGTCATCGGTCTCAAAAGCCCTAACACGAATAGAAAGCGGCTCGGTCTCGCGCTGCGCATGCTTGATGCAGTTTTCGAGCAGCGGCTGCAAGATAAACGGCGGCACCAGGCTGTCGCGCACCTCAAAGTCGATGTCGACCGAAACGCGCAGACGACCGTCGCCATAACGAGCCTGCATTAGATTGATATAGCGAGTGCCCTGTTCCACCTCATGCTCGAGCGTGGTGAGCGTATCGGAGTCAGAAAGCGTCTGACGATAGTAATTGGAAAAGTCGATCAGCAGCGATCGCGCCTTGTCGGGCTCGGTTCGCACGAGCGACACGATAGTGCTGATGGTATTGAACAGAAAATGCGGGTCGACCTGCGACTGCAGGGCGCGCAGCTCCACGCGGGCCGTAAGCTCGTCCTGGCGCTCGAGCTCAAAGCTGGCGAGCTGCGTGGAGATGAGATCGGCAAAACCCGAGGCCAACGCCGTCTGGCGCATATCGATGCTGCTCAGGCGGGGATAGTACAGCTCGAGCGTACCCACGCAATGCCCGCGCACGGTAAGCGGCGCGACAATGCCGGCGCGCAGGCGGGGAAAATAGCCGCCCGTCTCATTGGAGGCGTCGCGCGAAAATACACTCTGCTCGCCGGACTCGATCACGTTGAGCGTGGTCTTGAGCACAACCGGGGTGCCGGCAGGGCACTTTGCCGAGTCCTCGCCCCAGCTTGCCAACACCTGTTTGCCATCGGTAAAGCAGATGGCAGAGGCGATGGTCTCGGACAGGATAATTTTAGAGGCGCCCAGGGCCGCTTCGGGCGTAAGGCCGCGCGACGTGTAGGCGAATATTTTTGATGCGATGGCGAGCGTACGGTCGGTTGCGCTCGATGTGAGGTCGTCGGGGACCACAAAGACATACGAGAAAAAGAAGCACAGCATGACCAGGCCGGCAATAACGACAACGCCCGGAACGGGATTGGGATTATCGGTTAAATCCCAGATAAGCAGCAGGATAAGCGCCGGAACGACAATACCGAGCAGGATGGCCTGAACCACATGCTGGGCCGTACGAAAGACCTTGGTAGAGTTGTAGCTCTTGCCCAGAATCAGCCTGTTTAAATCCACCGTCATCCCCTCTTGTCCTTAGCACCCATAGCAATAAAGAGGGCCGCAAGCGACCCTCTCCATTGCATTATGCAATCAAAAACTGTGTTTTACATCCAGCCATCGACAAACGGTATCTTAGGCGCTGTATTTGTTGGCCTCGCCAAAGGTGCCAGCCTCGACGATCCAGCCGTCCTTCATGATGACGTCCATGTTGTCGGTGTTGAGCACGTGGATGTCGGCGGCGACGTCACCGTTGACGACCAGCAGGTCGGCGCACTTGCCGGCCTCGATGGAACCGGTCTCGTCCTCGATGTGGCACATCTTGGCACCGTTGAGGGTGGCGCAGGTGATGGTCTCGACCGGAGTGAAGCCGATCTTGTCGACGAACTCGTACATCTCCTCGATGGAGCAGGTGCCGTACGGGGTGACGAAGGAGAAGGAGTCGGAGCCGATCGTCATGACGACGCCGCGCTTCTTGGCCTCGCGCAGGCAGTCGTAGTTGCGCTGCAGCTCCTTCTCGACCAGGGTGCCCTCGTACTTGTCGTGCAGCTCGGGGACGTAGACGGGCGGATAGGTGGCGTACCAGGTGGGCAGGAAGGCGATCGTCGGGGTGAAGAAGGTGCCCTGCTCGGCCATGAGGTCCATGGTGCGCTCATCGATATCGAAGCCGTGAATCAGCTGCTCGCAGCCAAAGCGAACGGAGTCGTAGGCGGCGGCGTGGTTGTTGTAGCAGTGACTCCACACGGGGATGCCGACCATCTTTGCCTCTTCGACCACGGCCTGGATCTCCTCGGAGCAATAGTGCTGGTCGCGACCGGAATCCCAACGCCAGATGCCGCCACCGGTAGCCCAGATCTTGATGGCATCGGGGTTCTCGCGCAGGCGACGACGGACGGCCTTGCGCAGATCCCAAGGACCATCGACCTGGTCGCCCCAGGGATGGGATTCCTTGTTGAGCTCCTGGGTGCAGTGGTGGGAGTCACCGTGGCCGGCAACGCGGCAGAAGCCAAGACCAGTGGCCAGAACGCGCGGGCCCTTGAAGACGCCCTTGTCGATGCAGTCGCGAATCTGGATACCAAAGCGGCCGATCTCGCAGACGGTGGTGAGGCCGTGGGTGAGGCAGTCGTAGGCCTGCTTGACGGCGACGGCCTGCTTCTCGAGGAGCGGCTGCATGACCCAGTCGGTGTCATCGTCGGTCAGGTTGCCCGAGAAGTGCAGGTGGGTGTCGATCAGGCCGGGAAGGACGGTCTTGCCGGCGGCGTCGATAACCTCAACGCCCTCGGGAAGGTCCTGCATAGCACCGGCATACTCGATCTTGCCGTTGTCGTCGACGAGAACGAGGGAGTTCTCGACCGGCTCGGCACCGGTACCGTCGATGAGCTTGCCGCCAACGATTGCGTACTTAGTGGACATGGTTCCTCCTTATGGATCCATATAGTGGGCGAGGCCATGTTGGGTTATGGCCTCACAAAGCTACCCAAGTGGTGCCGGGTTCGGTGCGCGGAAGAGAGGGGTCCGCGCACCCGATCCGCCCGGGCTAGGCGTTATTTTTTGCGGGAATTGGTGAAGGCCATGAGGGCCAGGCCAACGGCCAGCCAGCCGATCACGATGCTCCACTCCACCATGTTGAGGGAGGCGGGAGAGAACGGGACCACAAGCAGGCCAATGATGACGGCGCAGGCAGCGACAGCGAGGCTGATGCCAAACTTGCCGCCGGGCACCTCGTAGGGACGAGGCAGGTCGGGCTCAGTGAAGCGCATGCGCAGGCAAGCGAGGGCGACCATGCCGCAGGAGAAGATGAAGGCGAGAGCCGACACGTTGGTCAGAGGGATGAGCATGTTCTTGCCCAGGAACGGACCGATGACGGTGATGACGCCCAGAACGGCGCAGGCGAGCTTGGGAGCGCCGGACTTGGGATCGACCTCGGCGAACTTCTCGGGCAGCTGGCCCTTGCGGCCCATGGCGAGCATGATGCGGCTCGTGGCGCCGTAGAAGGAGTTCATCGGGCCCATGGGTCCAAGCGTGGCGATGACGAGCATGGCCAGGTACAGAAGCATGTTGATGCCCTTGAGGCAGGCAAGCGCGGGAACCGGGCTCTTAACAAACTCATGCCAGTCGAGGATGGTGCCGAACGAGTAGATGCAGACCATGTAGAAGCCGCCGGCGGCCAGCAGGGCCAGGGAGATGATCTTGCCGAACTTGTTCCAGTTGAGGCCCTCGGCTGCTTCCTCAGCCTGCTGAGGAATGGTATCGAAGCCGGCGTAGAAGAACGGGGTCAAAACCAGGACCGACACGATGCCGGCGAACAGGCTGGTGCCCTCGGTAGCGGGCTTGCCGCCGCCAGCACCGGTGACCTGGGAGAACACGGGCATGGCGTGTTCCGGCGAACCGGTGAACAGCGAGACACCCATGGCGAGCAGCATGCCGCAGAGCAGGGCCTTAGTCAGGAAGGCCTGGAGCTTGGCAGCCGAGCTGGCACCGCGGAAGTTGAGGAAGATGACGTAGACTGCAAAGCCGAGCGCGATCAGCGTCGGGAACAGGTAAACGTCGGCGCCCAGGATGGTGTAGAGCTTGACGGCGCGCAGCCACTCAAGGCCGGGCAGGCTGCCGAACATCTCGGACACGAGCGTCGAGATGGCGATGGCCTCCCACGGGCACAGGATGCCGTTGCCCAGGGCCAAGAGCCATCCGGTGATGTAGCTCAGCGTACGGCCAAAGCTACGATCGACATACTCGACGATGCCGCCCGAGATGGGGATAGCAGCCGTGAGCTCACCGAAAACAGCTCCGACGGGCACGAGGAAGATTGCACCCAAGAGGAATGCGATCATAGCGGGAACGGGACCGCCGCCCACGACCATCCAGTCGCCGACCTGCAGAACCCAACCGGTACCGATGATGGCACCGAAACCGATGGTGAAGAAGTTCCAGAGCGAAAGCGTTTTCTTCATGCCGCCGTTATCCTCAACTGCAACTTCTGCGTTCTTGTCCGCCATTGTTCCCCTCCTTTCCTATTTGACGCCCCTTGACGTCACCCCTTGCGCGGTCTGTTTTGCCGCGCGCTTTTATTTCGTGGCTTTAAGATACGTCTTTGGCACAGCAGCGCCGTTTGTAGCTCGACCGAAGGCAGAACTGCAAAACGAACGGCGCCGTTTTTGGGACGAACGGCACGGTTTGCCGCTCATTGTTGTCGCCCGTCCGACGGGCGTACGCTCATCGGACGCATATAGAGATGTTTTTGAGGCCGTGTGTTTTGCGCCTTTCGTACCGTTTACCGAGCTTTTGACGCGCGGACCCATTTGTTGCACATCTTTTTTGTAGGATAGACAGGTTATACATGAGACAAGGCGGTACGAATGGCATACGGATACAACGACGGTGATCAACGGCGACAAAGCGTTCGCCTTGCTGGCCGCACCACGCCGACGCCCAGAAGTGCCACGAGCAGCAATCCGCAACGCCCTCAAGAGCAACCCAGGCCTTCGTCTCGGCAGCAGACAAACAGAACACGGCAGAGTGGCCGTCCGAGCACGGGCACAAGCGCACAGCAAGATAGCCGCTTGGGCGCGCGCACTCGACAGCGCCAAGCCGAGGTTCCGCAACTGCGCCGCAACGGCGCACGTCAGCCCGGCAGCCATATCAACCGCTTCTTTTCGCATCCCCAAGGCGGACGCGACGGCAAGCCCTACCGCTCGACATCGTACGTGAATGCCCCCGCCCTGCCGGCTCGTCGGCTTTGCCTCGCACTGTGCTCTATCCTCACCTGTCTGGTCTTTGTGCTTATGAGCTCCTGTATGTCCCACGGCTCGGCCGGTCTCGAGCCCACCGCCGAGGACAAGCTGCTCAAGGCCCCCGTCGCGCCCGGTTATTCTTTCGCCTTTTCGACCCCGCGCTCGCAATGGCAAGCCGGCACGATGCCCCATATCTATCAGATCGACCCTGCATGGTCGGAGCTGCCTTACGCCGGCGGCACCATCCGCCAAAATGCTTGCGGGCCTACGTGCCTCACCATGGTCTATATCTTTAAGACGGGACGCACCGATATGACTCCCGTCGATATGTGCGCGCTTTCCGAGGCAGGCAATTACGCCCCCACCGGCGCAACCGAATGGTCGTTTATGACAAGCGGTGCGTGGCAGTTGGGACTTAACGGAACGGAGCTTCATAACGATCGCGACTCGATGACTCAGGCGCTGCGTTCGGGAGCGCCCGTCATCGCCGCCGTTCGGCCGGGCACCTTTACCAACGTGGGCCACTACATTGTACTTTACGGTATTGACGACGCCGACCAGATTGAAGTCTTCGATCCCAACTCGGCCAGCCGCAGCGCCCGCCGCTGGGGCGTCGTAGAGGTCCTCAACGAAGTCGAAGCCATGTGGGCCTACTACTAGTCATTGGGCACTCATTGCACTCATTGGGGACAGACTTAAATGAGTAGCCCCAGGCTGCCAGGAACTGCCGACACGGAAAGCGCATCCCATTTTGGAGCTCAATAGCGGGATGCACTTTCCGTTAGCGGCCCGTTTGGGAAACTACGTTCCACTTTCCGGCAACATTCCGGGATGCATTTTCCGGTTGAGGCCCTCAAGGGAAACTATGTCCCATGTTGGACGCTCATTCTGGGATGCGCTTTCCGCAGTTGATTGATGCGGGCTTTAAGGACTGTTCCAAGCTGCCAGCAGAAAAGGAACGTCCCCAAGTGCCGGGTTTCCGCAGTCATTGGGGACAGACTTAAATGACTAGTCTTTTAAGAACGTCCCCAATGACTACCCACAGAATGAGGGTCTCATCGGGGACTAGCTAAATAGCAAAAGCCCCCGCGGCCGAAACGGGCCACGGGGGCAGCAGGCTTGCAAGGGTTAACTCAAGTCCTCGCCATTTGATGCAATGACCTTTTGATACCAGCAGAAGCTGTCCTTTCGGTAGCGATCGAACGTGCCTTTGCCCGTATCATCGGCATCGACATAAACAAAGCCATAGCGCTTCTTCATCTGCCCCGTCGAGGCCGACACCAAATCGATACAGCCCCACGGCGTGTATCCCATCAGGTCAACACCGTCCTCGACAATTGCATCGCGCAGCGCAAGAATATGCCTTCGCAGGTAATCAATATGATACGCATCGTGGACTTTGCCGTCTTCCAGCGCATCGAGTCCGCCCACACCGTTCTCGGCGATAAAGAGCGGAAGATGGTAACGATCGTGGTAGCCGGCAAGCGTCACGCGCAAACCCAGCGCATCGATCTGCCACTTCCAGGCAGTCTCTTTATCCTTGAGGTACGGATTGCGCAACGTCGGGAACACGTTGCCCTCCGCCTTCTCGGCGATCACCTGATCATCGGCGCACACCAAGCGCGAGCAATAGTACGAGAACGAGATGAAGTCGACCGTATGCTCTGCCAGATACTCCGTATCGCCCGGCTCAAAGGGCACGTGAACACCCTCTTTCTCGAGTGCACGCAGCTTCCAAGCAGGATAGGCGCCCGCAGCCATCACGTCTGTGTAGAAGTAGCGGCCGCGGTCCTCCTCATACGCAAGCCATACGTCCTCGGGCGCACAACGGTACGGATAGGTCGCACCGGCAGCGACCATGCAACCCACCTTGTTTGCGGGATCGATCTTGTGCAGAATCTCGACAGCGCGAGCGCTCGCCATAAACATATGGTGCGAGAACGCCGCGGTCACGGCTGCACGGTCACGCTCATCCTCGAGCGTGACACCCGCGTTGAGATAGGACAGCGCCACGCTGTTGATCTCGTTGAACGTAAGCCAATAACGCACGAGGCCCTGGTACGCGCGTCCGACGGTCTCGACGTAGTGCGCATACCGCTCGATCATCTCTCGGCTTTGCCAGCCACCATAGCGCTCGACCAGAGCCAACGGATAGTCGTAGTGCGACAGCGTCACAAGCGGCTCGATTCCATGCTCGCGCAGCGCCTCGAATACCTGACGGTAAAACTCCAAGCCCTCGCCGTTGGGCTCGGTCTCCATCCCTGTGGGAAAAATACGGCTCCAGCAAATTGAAAGACGCAGGCACTTAAAGCCCATCTCGGCAAAGAGTTCGACATCCTCGTGCCAATGATGGAAGAAGTCGTTGCCCCAGCGGCATGGATACAGCCTGTCCGGATCGTCCACGGGCTTTTGCCTGCCAAACATTACATCCCAGCGGTCGGAACCCTGTGGGATCAGGTCGGAGTGCGACATGCCGCGGCCGCCCTCGTTCCAGCCCCATTCGGCCTGGTTGGCGGCGAGCGCGCCGCCCCACAAAAAGCCCTCGGGCATACCGGCGGCAGACGTTCTGTCAAAGTAACTCATGCTACTCAGCATCCTCGGCAGAAGCTGCCGCGGCGTTCTCCTGCTCCTGAGCCAGGAGCTGGTTATCGTACACCTTAAAGAACGGGTACCAGACCACAGCCATGACCACGATCAAAACGATCGTAAACACCCAGATGCGCGGGTCGAGGCACTGGACAAAGCCCTGAACGAAGATGGGGAACGTGCCGCTCACCAAGATGTAGAAGTTAGAGACAAGACCCAGTGAGACCGCACCCCAATACAGCAGGGCCGAGATCATGCCGCCTAGCACAAACGGAATCATGAGGATCGGGTTGAAGATGATGGGCGCGCCGAAGATCGCGGGCTCGGAGATACGGAAGAAGCTCGGCACGATCGATGCCCTGCCAAATGCCTTGAGCTGCTGCGACTTTGCCCTAAACGCGCAGAGCGCCACAAAAGAGAACGTATTACCCGTGCCGCCGATGAGGTTGATGGCCAACGACATGAGCACCGGGTGGAACTCAAGCGGCTGCCCGGCAGCATAGAGCGAGGCGTTGGCGGCAAAGGCGGCAAGCGAGACCGGGGCGGTGATGGGCATTACGATCATGTTGCCGTGGACGCCAAAGCACCAAAACAGCAGCGTCATGAAGCAGATAAGCAGTGCGCCGGGCACAGAGTCAACTGCGACGGAAAGCGGGGCAGCGAGCAGCTTCTCGATAACCGAGGGGATGGACAGCGCGGGATCGATCATCTGGATCAGCAGGTTGCCGCCAAAGAAGATGAGGATGTTGGCGAGCATAGGCACGATGGCGCCAAAGGTTTCGGACAAAAACGGCGGCACGCCATCGGGCATCTTGATGGTGATGCCCTTGGTCTGGCAGAAGCGCGTGACCTCGACGGAGACCAAGGCAACGATGATGGCGGTAAACAGGCCCTGCGCACCCAGATAGGTGCAGGGGACCGCCTGGAGCACGGACTCGTCAGCAAGCTGGTAGTAGGACGACGGCGCCGCGGCGATCAGGAACATCACCAGCGAGGTCATGCCGGCGTTAAGCTTGGGCATCTTGTAGGTGCCCGCCAGGTTATAGGCGATTGCGAACGTCACGATCACCGACAGTATGCCCATCGTCATATTGAAGGGGATGAGCAGCGTGAGCTTATTGGCCGTCGCAAAATCGAGCCAAGGGCCAAAGACGGACCAGAACCCGCCCTGCGCCACCAGGTCGGCCGTGACCGGCGGGTTGGCGAGGATCATAAAGACGGCAGATACCAAGATGAAGCTGATCGCGCTCATAAAGCCCTTTTGCATGGAGGCAAAGTGGCGCTCGGTGCCGCAGAAATTGGCGATAGGGGTCAGTTTTTCCTGAAGCAGGGTCATGAACTTCTCCATGGTTGCCTCCTAACCCAACAGCGACTGGGCGAGTGCCAGCACGTTGGCGGCGTTGCCCATGCCGTAGTCCTGTGCGGGGATGACCGCGGTCGGCTTACCGCTCCCCTGCTTGACGGTGTTGAGCTGGTAGGACACCTGCGGCCCCAAGAGCAGCACGTCATAATTGGCGCACGTCTCCTGATACTCGCCGATACCCACCGCATCGATATCGAGCTCGATGCCGTTTTGCTCCGCATATTTCTCGAGTTTCTTCATCAGAATGCTTGTAGACAGACCAGCTGCGCAAACAAGAAGGATCTTCATAAGGGATTCCCTTCGCATTGATTGGTTGGATAGTCACCGCACGCCGCTAGGCGTTCTTGGTTGCAGTGCACTCATACAGGCAGATCAGCTCCTGCACGAGCTCCTGAGCAAGCATGGAGCACATGAGGTGGTCCTGAGCATGGACCAGCAACACATCCACCGACAGATGCTCGCCCGCTGCCTCAGTCGAAAGCAGCTGCGTTTGGATGTGGTGAGCCTTGATTCCCGCATCCTTTGACTGCTTCATGAGTTTGGCGGCGGCGTCAAAATCCCCCGCTTTTGCCTTTTCAAGGGCTTCGAAGGCAAGGCTGCGTGCCTCTCCCGCTGCAGCGACCAGCTGAAACGAAACCATCTCGGTTCCCTGATCGTCCATAACGGTCTCCTCTCCCGTGATGTTTGGTTTGTACTTGAATATTCGAAACGCCTATCTCCCGCCCGCAATCCTCGAGGTTTATTGCAGGTAGACAGACAGGGTTATCGACAAAAGAAGTCTTAAGCCGTATGCGCTTGCACAAGCGCCATCAGCTCATGCCAGGACCGGCGCTCGCGTAGGCGCTCGACCCCCTGGCGGTCCATAAAGATCTCGGCGAGCAGTGAGCTCAAGATCCGCGCCTCATCGCCGCCCGACCGGGCAAACGACACCATAAAGACGATATCGACCTCATGGCCGTATTCGTCCCAAAGAATGGGATGTTCGAGCAGGCCCACGGTAACAAAGGCCTCGGCGCTCAAGGGATGCATCCCATGGGGCATGGCTACCCCATTGCCAAACGAGGTGGCGCTCGCGCTCTCGCGCTCGGCGACCTCTTGGGCAAACTGGGCATCGACACGGCCGCTCTCGACGGCGCGCTCGGAGAGATATCGGAGAACGGCCTGCTTCGACGGCGCCTCAACGCGGTTGAAGAACAGGGCACGGCTAAAGAAAGAGCTTACGGAGTCCGATTGCGCAGTGTCGTCGCTCAGCACCTTGCGGATAGCGTTGACATCGCTCGTCTCCAAGAAGAAATCGGCCTCGCGGACGGGCACGGGCAACTTGACGTTGAGCGGCACCGTTGTGAACACGTAGTCGATGTGCGAAAAATCGAACGTTCCCACGCGGGCGACATCGCATGTCTCAATCGAATCGATATACATGCCAAACTGCTTGCGGTACTGGTGCTCGAGCATACGGGCGCTTCCCGCTCCCGAGGCGCACACGATCAGGATGCGCTTGCGACGCGGCTGGTCGGTTTGCTGCTCGAGGGCCAGGGCAAATGCCATGGCGATGTAGCCGAGCTCTTCATCAGAGGGCTGGCTGCCAAAATGACGCTCGAGTACCTGCGAGGTGCCAGCTGCCATCGAATAGGCCAACGGAAACCTCGTCTTGATATCGGGCAGCATGGGGTTATCCATATGCATGTGATATTCAAGGCGATAGCCCAGAGGGCCGATATGCCGAGCAAGGTTCATGCGAAGTTCAAGATCGCCGCTAAAGTCAAACCTAAACTCATCGTTGACCGCACGTACCATCTCGGAAGCAATCTCCCACATCTCGTCCGAGATAACGGCAGAGCCCTTCTCGGGCACGCCCGTGCCCCTGCCGAGCAAATGGATTGCGATAAAGGCAACCTCTTCTCGGGGCATGCTCACGCCCAGGGCATCCTTGATGTTTGCGGCAATCTGGAAAGCCGCGGCGTATTCGCGCGTTCCCTCCAGTTTTTGAACGTCCGATTCTGCAGCTGGGACATAGCAGCCCTGCTCGATGCGGCCAAGAGCGATGTAAAGATGCATGATGAGATTGCGGGATGCCAGCGAGCTCACCGTGACGGGCGAGGCCGTCAGGGCATCGTCCACACATGCGGCGATGGCCCGCAGGTGCTCGGCGAGCTTTGCATCGTCGGTGTCGGGCAACACGGGCCTCACCAGCGAGGCCAGGCACAGGCGCCGTTGCGACTCCCCGCCCGCAACGCGGATTCCGTAGCGTGGGCGCTTTTCAAGCGCTAAGTCAAATTGGGCGAGTTTCTGCTCTACCAGACGCATGTCATTGGACAGAGTCCGCGCCGAAACGTAGAGTAAATCCGCATACTCCTCAATCGTCACCCACTGGGACCGCATTAGGAGGTCGTTAAGAAGGAAGGACACACGGCCGTCGCGCGTATCAGGAATGCCCGGATGGGCCAGAGCCGCACCGTCTAGCAAGCGAGCAAGCTCATCTGCACGTGCAACATCGATACGATACTGCCCCTTGCTGCCAACGATGCGTGCAACCCCTGCAAGGTTGTCGTTTGCGCGATGGATATAGTTTCTCACGGCGCGCTCGCTTACCTCGAGACGCTTGGCAAGTACCGCGACAGCGACAGGCTGAGCGTCCTCGATCATATTTACAAGCTGCTTGACGCGAGCATCCATGTCCTCCTCCTTTCCCTGCGTCTAGTCTAACGCGGTAAAGAATGACACTCCACGTCGCGCTCGTTCCGCCAACCCGGAACAGGTTGCGGGGAGTTCAGCTGAGCTATGGAGAGCCTGGGGAAAGGGCCCGAAGGCAATGCGTCGGTGTGGGATGCGCCTTCCCAGCCATTGTGCAGTCATTGGGGACAGACTTAAATGAGTAGTCATTGGGGACGTTCTTGTTTGACTAGTCGTTTAAGAACGTCCCCAATGACTATTAAGGACTGTCCCAAGCTGCCGGCAGGAAAGGACCGTCCCCAAGTGCCGGGTTTGTCCCCAATGACTAGGTGAATAGCAAAAGCCCCGCAGCCGGAGCGGACTGCGGGACTCATGAAGAGAGGCTAGTTTGTGGGCGCTTTGCCTGGCGCCCACGGGAGAGGCAACAGAGTAGGGGCTACTCGTGGATGCGGGTACCGGAGAGACCGGCCATGGTCTCGGCGGCCTTGTCCAGGGCGCCGATGATGCAGGTGCGGCCCTTGCGGGAGCGGGCGAACTTGATGGCGGCGCGGACTTTGGGCTCCATGGAACCCTTGCCGAACTGGCCCTCGTCGGCCAGGCGCTCGGCCTCGTCGGCGGTGATGTCCTCGAGCTCCTCCTGGTTGGGCTTGCCAAAGTTGATGGCGACGTGCTCGACGGCGGTCAGCAGGAACAGGACGTCGGCGTCGCAGTCCTCGGCCAGCAGCTCGCCGCCCAGGTCCTTGTCGATGACGGCGGGAACGCCCTTGTAGCAGCCCTTGTTCTCGTAGTCGCGGACGACGGGGATGCCGCCGCCACCGCAGGCGATGACGATGAACTCGTTGTCGAGCAGGTTGAGGATGGAGTCGGCCTCGACGATCTTCTTGGGATCGGGGGAGGCGACGACGCGACGCCAGCCGCGGCCGGAATCCTCGACGAAGACCTTGGAGGGGTCCTCGGCCATGAACTCCTTGGCCTGCTCCTCGGTGTAGAAGGGGCCGATCGGCTTGGTCGGGTTCTTGAACGCGGGATCGTCCGGGTCGCACTCGATCTGGGTGACGACGGTGGCGGCGTGCCAACGCTTATAGCGCTTGTGCATCTCGCGGCCGATGCCCTGCTGCAGGTGGTAGCCGATGTAGCCCTGGGACATGGCGCCGCACTCGGGCAGCGGCATCTCGGGGGTGCCGATGGCGTCGTGGGCAGCGGCGAAGGCGTTCTGGATCATGCCGACCTGCGGGCCGTTGCCGTGGGTGATGATGATCTCGTTGCCCTGCTCGATGAGGCCGAGGAGAGCGTGGGCGGTGTTGCTCACGGCCTGGATCTGCTCGACGGGGTTGTTGCCGAGGGCGTTGCCGCCGAGGGCGACGACAATACGATCGGGCTTGCCGTACGGTTTACTCATAGTGTTCGTTCACTTCCCAGCTACTAGCGAAGCGTCGCGTACATCATGGCCTTAATGGTATGCATGCGGTTCTCGGCCTCCTGGAACACGCGAGACTGCGCGCTCTCAAAGACCTCGTCGGAAACCTCCATCTCGGTCACGCCGAACTTCTCGGCAATCTCGGCGCCGATGGTGGTCTGCGTATCGTGGAAGCTCGGCAGGCAGTGCATAAAGATGGCGCCGGGGTTTGCCTTGGCCATGACCTCGGGCGTTACTCGATAGGGAGAGAGAAGATCGATTCGGCTCTTCCACAGCTCCTCAGCCTGGCCCATACCGACCCAAACGTCCGTATAGATCACGTCTGCATCCTTGACGCCCTCATCGATATCCTCAGTGAGCTGGATCGTGCAGCCATTCTGAGCGGCGATCTCCTGGCAGCGCTCAAGAAGCTCGGGATCGAAGTGCGTGGCGCCCTCGACATCGCCCTTGGGTCCGCAGGAGCAGAAGTTAATGCCGAGCTTGGCGCAGATAACCATCAGGGAGTCGCTGACGTTGCCCTGCTCCTTACCCATATAGGTGAGCTTCATGCCGCGCGTGTCGCCAAACTCCTCACGCATGGTAAGAATGTCGGCAAGGGCCTGGGTGGGATGGTACTCGTTGGTCAGACCGTTCCAGACGGGAACGCCAGCCTTGGCGGCAAGCTCCTCGACGATCGACTGGTCGGAGCCGCGATACTCGATACCGTCATACATGCGACCGAGCACGCGGGCGGTATCCTCGATGGACTCTTTCTTGCCCATCTGCGACGAGCCGGGGTCGAGGTAGGTCACGCCCATACCCAGGTCCATACCGCCGACCTCGAAGGCACAGCGCGTGCGCGTGGAGGTCTTCTCAAACAGCAGGACAATGTTCTTGCCCTCGAGAAAGCGGTGCGGATAACCGGCGCGCTTCATATCCTTGAAGTTCTTTGAGAGGTCGAGCATGTACTCGATTTCCTCGGACGTAAAGTCAAGCAGGGTAAGAACGCTTCGACCAGAAAGATTAAGAGCCATGATTTGAGTCCTTTCGGTTGTTGGAACACACAAGGAGGGATGGGCGGCGCAGACGCACACGCGCCGCCCAGATACGCTAACGCTGACTAGATTTCCTCACGCCAGAACGGCATGGTCATGCAACGCGGGCCGCCGCGACCGCGAGAAAGCTCCTCGGAGGGAGCGACGAGCAGCTCGACGCCAGCCTTGTAAAGAGCATCGTTGGTGACAACGTTGCGCTCATACACGCAGACCTTGCCCGGTGCGACCGCAAGAGTGTTGGAACCATCGTTCCACTGCTCACGGGAAGCCTCGATCGGATCGCCGCCACCGCACTCAATCATGGTGATATGGTCCATACCCGTCGCAAGCTCGAGGATATGCTGCAGGGTGCCCTCGAGTTCCTCGATACGCACCTCCCCCTCCGTATCGCCCTTGGTCAGGCGGTAGGCACGAAGCGTCTGGTAGATGCCGGGGTAAACCGTGAACTTATCACGATCGACCTGCGTGCAAACGGTGTCGAGATGCATGTAGGCATAGCCGTGCGGAATCTTGATGGCATAGATGTTCTCGATTTCGGCCTCATCAGAACCCCAGAACATATTCTTGGCGAGCTCATCGATGGCCGCAGTCTGGGTGCGCTCGGAAATACCGATGGCGAGCGTCTTGGCGTTGATGTTGAGGATATCGCCGCCCTCGATATGCCACTCGCTGTTGTGGTCATACCAAATGGGGCTACCGGCGTAATCGGGATGGTTGCGGAGCACCGTTTCGTAGAAGATTACCTCGCGATTGCGCTGATTCCAGTACATGCGGTTCATGGTAGCGCCCTTGCCCACGACAGCCAGGGGGTCACGGGAGAAATACGAGGCGGGCATGGGGAAGAGGACCATATCGTCGCCCTTCAGCTCGTCGCCGTCCAGGCTGGCAAGAGAGCCGCCGACATGCGGGATCTCGAGGTCGCGTACATACAGTCCGCCCATAGCTGTGAGGACAAATTCCTTGTTGTCCTTGATGGAATCGAGCTTCTCGACAACCGCCTGGCGAAGAGCGGCGTTCTTGATACCCGACTCGTTCATGAACTTTCCCATGAACTCCGCACGCGCACCCTCGACCTTATCGAACGTCTCGGCAACCAGGTCTTCCATATAGACGACCTCGGCGCCAGCGCCGCGAAGAAGGTCGGTAAACTGATCGTGCTCTTTCTGGGCATAGTCCAAATAGAACGCATCGTGAATCCAGACGCGGTCGAAATCCTCCGCCTTCATGTTTACAAGATCCATACCGGGGCGATGGACGCACACCTTCTTAAGGGCGCCAATCTCGCTATGAACGTTCAGTCCTTTGTTCATCTCTATCCTTCTTTCTCACAACTTGTATGTGGGGTTTGCTTTTACGGCAAGGGGATAAGACCCGAAACCGCAGTGAACGCCATGCAGATAACGCTTACGACCAGGAAGAATTTCCAAGCGACCTTCCACCACTGGCCAAGCGGAATCTTGCAGACGCCAAGACCGGCAACGAGCATCGCGCTTGTTGGCGAAATGAGAGACATGGCCGCGCTGCCCATGGAAAGACCAGTAACTGCAGCCTCGGGGTTTAAGCCCATCAGCTCAACAAGCGGGCCGAAAATGGGAATCGTAAGAGCAGCGATGCCCGAGGAGCTCGGAACGAGGATCGACAGAAGGTTATCCACGACATAGAGGATGCTCGTAAAGATAACGGGCGGAACTCCGGAGAGAGCTGTGGCGAGCGTGTTGAGGATCGTATCGATGATGAGACCGTCATTGGCGATTACGAGGATTCCGCGGGCAAGACCGACAACAATGGCCGAGAACGCGAAGTCTGCAATTCCCTTAACGAACTCTCCCGCGATCTCCTTCTCGTTCATCCCGGAAACTACACCCGAAAGAAGGGCCATGGCCAAGAAAATCGCAGAGATTTCGTTCATGTACCAGCCTTGGGCCACCAGGCCCCAAATGATGGCGGCAAGTCCAAGCACGAAAATAACCATAACGGCTTTCTGCCTACCGGTGAACTCGCTATCGAGGAGATTCTCGTCCGCACCAAACTCTTTGCGCTTCTCGATATCATCGTGGAAAGCTGGGGATGCCTCGGGATTCTTCTTAACCTTGAGGGCATACATCACAACCCATGCGATGGCAACTGCAGTGAGCACGACAAGGGCGATAGTACGCAACCAAAGCTGGGGGTTGCCCTGGATACCGAGGATGCCCTGGGAAATCAGGACGTTGAACGGATTGACGGTAGATGCGATGTATCCGATACGGGCACCCACAAACACCGTCATGAACGCTGTAATTGAGTCGAAGCCCATGGCCATCATGATCGGCATAAGAATCGCAAAGAACGGAAGCGTCTCCTCTGCCATACCAAAGGTGCTGCCGCCCAAGGCAAAAAGCACCATTAGGATCGGAATGATGAGGACGTCCTTGCTCTTGAACTTCTTCACCACTCGGGCGACGCCGCTCGTGATGGCTCCGGTCGCCGTGATGACCTGGAAGGAACCTCCCACAATCATAATGAATGCAACGACCTCGACCGCTTGCTGGATGCCGATCGCAGGGGCCTCAAGTACTTCGAAGATGCCTTGGCGAAGATCGACCTCGTTGCCGTCCTCGTCCGTATAGACCTTATCGACAGGCTCATAGGTGCCCGAGACCGTTACCTCGCGACCGTTAACCTCCTGGCGCTCAAACGAACCCGAAGGCACGACCCAGGTCAGAACGGCAAATACGGCCATCAAGACGAGAATGATGGTGTACACGTGCGGGACTCGAAGAGTGCGCTTCTTTTCTGTCTCTGCCATCTCTCCTCCTTAATTCAGGGGTTTTTCGTTGCCGGCAAAGCCATTGTGTCATCGCGCAAAACACCCTTCCGTCTCTTCGCCCGCCAACGAAGCGCATCGACCCGTAAACGGATTCCAGATTGATGTAATTTGTCAATTTGCTTTCTAAATTGATGTTTAACATCAATTACTAAGCCGGTTCGTGCCATTCACCTGTGTCAGATATGATGTAAATTGAATCAAACTCGTAATGTGCCACTATGGAAGCAATTAATACTCACCGCCAAAGCGAGGTCACATGTCCGCATTGCATGTTCAAAATGAAATAGGAAAGCTAAAAAAGGTGCTTCTGCACTGTCCCGGCCCCGAAACGCGCAACTACCCCGACGGGCAGTTCAATCGGGTCTTTACGTTGCGTCCGTCTAGCAGCTCATTCGATCTTGATAAAGCCCTTAGGGAGCATCATGCTTACTCGGCGATGCTCGAGCACGAAGGGGTAGAGATTCTCTATCTTGAAAACCTTCTTACCGAAGCCCTTGATGCGACAGAGCAAGCGCGTCGCTCTTTTATCGATAGCTACATTTCAGAATGCGGCGCGCGGGGCATTGAGCTCGAGTCTGCCATTCGCGAGTATCTCGAGCGCATCGAAGGCTCCCGCGCCCTTGCTCAAGCAGCAGTCAACGGCATCCGCTACTCCCAGGTCTTCAACACAGATAAAGAGGTGTTCAGCCTCACGAAACTGACGGCAGACGCATACTCACCTGACGATCTTCTCGTAAGCCCCCTTAACACCATGTGGTTCACACGCGATCCGGCGAGCGTCATCGGCGAAGGCGTTACGCTCAACCACATGTACTGGCCAGAGCGCAACCGTGAGGTTATCGCCTACAAAACGATTTTTACCTATCACCCAGATTTCCGCGAGACCCCTCAGTTCTTCAAGCATGAATCGACTTACCACATTGAAGGCGGCGACCTGCACAACCTCAATAGCGAGAACGTTGCCGTTGGTATATCCCAACGAACCGAGCCGGCAGCGATAGATACCCTAGCAAATAACTTGCTGTGGGATGAGAACTCGACTATTGAGTCCGTATGGGCCATTCAGGTCCCCTACGATGACCTCTGCATTCATCTCGACACATATTTCACTCGCGTTGACTATGAGACATTCCTCGTTGCTCGGGAGCTTCTCGACCAAGCGCGAGTCTACCGCATTACGCGGGGCAGATCGGAAGGGACAACCCGTGCGTGTCATGTCGCAGACGGACTGAAAGAAGCGTTGCGATTAGCCCTAGGTTCAAGTTCGTTGCAATTTATCCTTTGCGGTGGCTCAAATCCCGGAGCAGCAGAGGTCGAAAGGACCAACAATGCCACAAGCACCCTTTGTTTGGAGCCAGGCAAGGTCTGCGTATACGAAGAAAACGCCGAAACCAACAAAGCGCTGGAGCAGGCCGGTATTGACCTTATTCCCATCTCTATCTTTGAGCTGACAAACGGCTTTGGCGGCCCCAACTGCCTCTGCCTCCCCCTCGTCCGCACTTCATAACATGGGAACGGGTCAAAACATAAAGGCGCTTCGCAAGCGCGACCAGCTGACACAGGAGGAGTTCGCGGCACTCATCGGCGTCTCCAAAGAAACGGTATGCCGCTGGGAAAAGGACCGCTATACAATCCGCCGCTCAACGTTGCTCAAGATAGTATCGAAATTTAACCTGCAGCTCGACGACCTCACATCTGAAACCGCAGGGCTTGCCGCAAAGCTCGACCACGAGGGGCGGAAGGGGGAATCCAAAGAAGTTACTACTGATTCCCTTTGCGATGTATTTAAAATCTTGAAGAATGGAGGCAGAACGGGACTTAAACAAACCGGAATAACCGCGCTTCCCTCATCCGTATTCAAGAAACATCGCGGGTGCTTCTTTGTTCAAATGGACACGTCCGCCATGTCCAAATGCTACCCGATTGGATCCCTTCTCCTCGTGGATCCAAACCTGAAACCCTGGAACGGATGCTCCGTCCTCGCTTTGGCCGATAATTCAAGAATCGTCATACGTCGTTATAGCACCGGAACGAACACAGTGATGCTGTCATCCTACTCATATCGCACGTCGGAACCGGATATCGTGCTGGACAAACGCCGAATTAGGATTCTCGGAGTCATCGTCTGGTTTCAGGCATCCCATGACCTGAGCATCTAATTCGATCGGATCTTGTCATTGGGGACAGCAAAAGCCCCGCAGCCGGAGCGGACTGCGGGGCCCATGAAGAGAGGCTAGTTTGTGGGCGCTTTGCCTGGCGCCCACAAGAGATGCAACAGAGTAGAGACTACTCGTGGATGCGGGTACCGGAGAGGCCGGCCATGGTCTCGGCGGCCTTGTCCAGGGCGCCGATGATGCAGGTGCGGCCCTTGCGGGAGCGGGCGAACTTGATGGCGGCGCGGACTTTGGGCTCCATGGAACCCTTGCCGAACTGGCCCTCGTCGGCCAGGCGCTCGGCCTCGTCGGCGGTGATGTCCTCGAGCTCCTCCTGGTTGGGCTTGCCAAAGTTGATGGCGACGTGCTCGACGGCGGTCAGCAGGAACAGGACGTCGGCGTCGCAGTCCTCGGCCAGCAGCTCGCCGCCCAGGTCCTTGTCGATGACGGCGGGAACGCCCTTGTAGCAGCCCTTGTTCTCGTAGTCGCGGACGACGGGGATGCCGCCGCCACCGCAGGCGATGACGATGAACTCGTTGTCGAGCAGGTTGAGGATGGAGTCGGCCTCGACGATCTTCTTGGGATCGGGGGAGGCGACGACGCGACGCCAGCCGCGGCCGGAATCCTCGACGAAGACCTTGGAGGGGTCCTCGGCCATGAACTCCTTGGCCTGCTCCTCGGTGTAGAAGGGGCCGATCGGCTTGGTCGGGTTCTTGAACGCGGGATCGTCCGGGTCGCACTCGATCTGGGTGACGACGGTGGCGGCGTGCCAACGCTTATAGCGCTTGTGCATCTCGCGGCCGATGCCCTGCTGCAGGTGGTAGCCGATGTAGCCCTGGGACATGGCGCCGCACTCGGGCAGCGGCATCTCGGGGGTGCCGATGGCGTCGTGGGCAGCGGCGAAGGCGTTCTGGATCATGCCGACCTGCGGGCCGTTGCCGTGGGTGATGATGATCTCGTTGCCCTGCTCGATGAGGCCGAGGAGAGCGTGGGCGGTGTTGCTCACGGCCTGGATCTGCTCGACGGGGTTGTTGCCGAGGGCGTTGCCGCCGAGGGCGACGACAATACGATCGGGCTTGCCAAGAGGCTTAGACATTGCTGGAATCCTTTCTGTAAAAGGCCTACAACCCATTAATAACCCGCGTCCGTGCAATACGCGAGTTTATTAAGGTTTATATTCTCTTTATCGCTCATTTTATTCATTTTGAAAATAGTTTAACGGTGAACGGTCGTTTTTACCCGCTCAGCGTAAAGAAGCCCAGCTCACACATGTTTACGTCATCTACGTGCGACTTTATTTAATTAGAGCAGAGATTAGGCTGGATTATGCAAACTATATCTTCGCTAAACACATAACGGACACTGCAATTATTTACTCGCACTATACGAGATTCTATGCACTTGCAAGACAAGTATGCACCCCTGCAATAACACGGGGCTTTTCATCCAACAAAAGGGATAGCCGAACGCGCTTCATCCCGCAGCAAGCGACTGTGAGTTTGCAGTATAGAACTTTACCGTCGGGTATTGCATGAACGCCGCTGACGCACTTTCGCTCCTGCCCACCCAAGCAGCCGAGAACGCTAACGGCGTCCCCAGCGTTTTCGCATGGCACCGCGCCGACTCGATGGCTTTGAGACCTAAGCGAATCTTTGCTATCTGCAAATTTTTGTATGATTTGGGTCAAATCTATTTGCCAATTTTTGTATGATTAGGGCAAATCTATTTGCCAATTTTTGTCATTTGGGGGTTTTAATGCTACGCCGTAAGGTCACTAATAGGCTTTTGAACTGGAAAAATAACTCTCATAAGGCATTGCTTGTTACCGGTGCGCGTCAAATTGGCAAGAGCTATGCGATTCGCGCGTTTGGTAAAGACAACTACGCGTCGTATTTTGAGGCCAATTTGCTGCTCGATGCCGAGGCAAGAGATGTGCTCATTGGCGCTAAGAACGCCGTTGACTTTATCAACCGCGTGGCCCTTCTTGCGGATGCACCGCTTGTTGAGGGGGATACGCTTATCTTTGTCGATGAAATACAGGAGTATCCGCAGATCGTCACGCTCATGAAGGCGTTGGTCGAGGACGGGCGCTTTAGCTATGTCTTCTCGGGGTCTATGCTTGGGACTGAATTTAAGGGGATCTCTTCTTTCCCGGTGGGGTATGTCGAGCACGTTGTTATGCGGCCAATGGATTTTGAAGAGTTTTGTTGGGCAAACAGCATCAGCGAGAATGTGCTTGCAGACATCCGCAGCTGCCTTGTCGAGAGGCGTCCCGTCGAAAACTATATTCATGAGGCGATGCTCAAAAACTTTAGAGCTTATATCGTTTGCGGCGGCATGCCGGAGGTCGTACAGAACTATATCGATTCGGGTTATTCACTCGTGAGGACGCGTGAGCTTCAAATTCAGCTTGTCGATCAGTACAAAAGTGATATCTCTAAATATGCATCGACTCGAGCGTTTAACGTTCGCGCGATTTTCGAACAAATTCCCGTTCAGCTTGAGGCGGAGTCCCATCGCTTTGTTGTTTCATCCCTGGGCGAGGGGGCTCGCCTTCAAAAATACGAGCAGGATTTCCTATGGCTGGTGAACGCGGGCGTCGGTTTGATGGTCGCCCAGGTGACGGAGGCCCGAAGTCCTCTTAAGAGGACAGAGAAGGCGACCGCCTTTAAACTATACGAGTCTGATACAGGCATGCTCGCATCACGGTATCCCGGCAGCACGGCACGCGCTGTCTACCTTGATATGAAAACCCCCAACCTCGGCGGTCTCTATGAGAACGTGGTCGCGCAGGAGCTTGTCGCCCTTGGAACTGATGCATGGTACTACCAGACACGCGAGGTCGGCGAAGTTGACTTTGTGATCGAAGGCACCCGCGGGCACGTTGTCCCAATCGAGGTCAAATCGGGCAAGAAGGTTCGATCCCATGCGGCCCTCGACCGTCTGATGAGCGTGAGCGAGTACAAAATCCCCGAGGCTGTTGTGCTAAGCCACGAGAACCTCAGCAAAGAGGGCAAGGTCCTGTACGTTCCAATCTATATGACATTCTGCCTCGATGAGTTTATGGAAAAGGACGACCCCAACAACGATTTCTCGTTTGCACCCATATCCCTCTAGGCCATCTGGGTCCGCAACCAGGTCCCCCTCTATGCCCAAAGCAGCGCGTGGTTTCGCGGCAAAGCCGCGAAACAGCGACCGGGACAAGGCACCCCACCAACCACGTCCTTCATCAGCCCACACAATCCGAGGACGTAGTCGTAGCAGGATCTGAGGGCTGACCTTCGCGGACACTCCGCAGGACGAAAGAACCCCCGCCGCACGTAGTGCGCAGCGGGGGTTCTTTCATGTCCGAGGACGTCCGCGAAGGTCAGCCCTCAGATCCTGCGGTGGGAGACCTAGGCCTCGTTGTACACCGTCTTGAGCTTCAGCAGGTGCTGATAGCGATCCATAGCGGCCTGCTCGTTCTCCTTGAAGAGCTCCTCGGCGCGCTCGGGGAAGGAACGCGTCAGCGAAGCGTAACGGGCCTCGTTCATCAGGAACTCCTGATAACCGCCCGCGGGCTCCTTGGAATCGAGCGAGAACTTCTTGCCGGCAGCAGCCTCGGGGTTGAAACGGAAGAGGTTCCAGTAACCGCACTCGACAGCCTTCTTCATCTCGGCTTGGCAGTTCTCAAGGCGTATGATACCGTCATCCTGCACGTGGTGGGCGAATCGAATTGTGATGT
>USFK01000002.1 GCA_900553935.1 uncultured Collinsella sp. | reverse complement strand
CCGGGTCCATACTGTTGGCGATAGCCTGCGGCGCCAGGCGGTTTGCAAGGTTCTTGGTGTAGGCGATAACGCCGCCCTTGCTGGCGGCATAGGCGGGAAACTCCGATCCCGTATGCCCACTCGCCGAGCCCACATTGACCACGGATGTAATGGCCGGCGCCGGCTTGGCGGCAAGCCCCTCCCCCACAAAGGCATAGCGCTCGGTCACGTTGATGGTGCCACGCAGGTTGGCGGCAATATCGTCGGCCGAATCCTGCGTGCCGGCAACGTTCACGATCACCTGGGGTTCAAGCTCGTCTGGAAACGAATCCGGCTCGCGGACATCGACGATCAGATGGCGATAGCGCTCGTGCTCGACTGCCGCCGGCAGCAGATCAAAGCCCACGACCTCGTGACCCTCGTCCAAAAAGCGCTGCACGCACGCGGCTCCAATACCACCCGAAGCACCCGTGATCAAAACCCGCATACTTGCTCCTTAGGCGATTGCGTGGCGCTCGAGGTACTCGGCGCCCACATTCTCACGCTCCCAGCCATGCACGACCTTGTAGCCCACGGGGCTCAGGAAGACCTCGCACAGCAGCTCGGCAACAGCGCCGGTCAGCGAGCACATAAGGACCTGTACCCAGGTCCAACCAAAGAACGTGTGGCTCACCACAATGGCAAAGACCAGGTTGTCGATAAACTGGCCAACACCCGTGGACACATAGGAACGGAAGGCAAAGCTCGCAAAGTTATTCTTTTTGAGCATACGGCCGAGCGACTGGTTGAGCGTGGAGTTAACGACGGCAGAAACGAGCATGGCGAGCGAAGATCCAAACACCACGTACCAGGTACCACCGATGGTGGCGTTAAGGGCAGTGTTGACCTCGATCATGCCGGTGTCGTAGTAGGCGCCCCACATGCCAGGCGTGAGCGAGCATGCCCAAAAGCACAGGCTCACGGCCAGGTTGACCAGCAGCGCGAGGATAGAGATTTTGATGGATGCCTTGGCGCCAAAGCGCTTGCAGATCATGTCCTGGCACAAAAACGAAACCCAGCTCACCACAAAGCCGCAGTCGAGCGCCAAATATGGCAGGCTGATAAGCTCTTTGTTGGCCAGCAAGTTCATCATGATGACGCTCACGAAAAACAGCGAAACCGTTGCCGCGGGAATGCTCCGCAACAGGACCTTGTAGTCCTCCATGACCTTCTTGATCATTATGTACTCCTTTGGTTTTAGGTTTAACGAGCAGGATATCGGACCCGAACTGCTCGGCCGCCACGGTCTTGAGGCGACGGTGGGTATGATAGCCGCTCACACGGCGGCAGGCAAGCAAACGGTGCGTCAGCCCCGCAGGGCCACCGCGCCGGTGCACTAAAACGTTACGTTGCCAAACTCCGACAGGACAAGGTCGGGGTTGTGGTCGGTCGCCCAGTCAACATTCCACGGACTCGTGAACAGCAGCAGCTTGCCGCCGCGCATGTCCTCGACACGCAGCGTGTCGCGCGTGAGCGAAAGGCCCGGGATATCGATAGTGTCGGGGTCGTTCTGGATCCAGCGGGATCATTCGTACTGTTCAGTATTTGATAGGCTTCGCGCCATTTGCCCCGGCTGGCGACGAACCTCAACACGGTACTCGGCCTTAAGGCGGCGCTCGAGCACCTCAAACTGCAGCACGCCGACCACGCCTACGATGACGCTCTCCATGCCGGCACCCAGCTCACGGAAGATCTGGATGGCGCCCTCCTGGGCCAGCTCCTCCATGCCCTTCACGAACTGCTTGCGCTTGAGCGTGTCGACCTGCGTGATGCGGGCGAACATCTCGGGGGCAAACGTCGGGATCTGCGGATACTGCACGTGGCGCTTGCCGGAGCACACGGTATCGCCGATGCTAAAGATACCCGGATCGAACAGGCCCACGATGTCGCCGGCGTACGCCTCGTCCACGATGGCGCGGTCGTCGGCCATCATCGAGGTGCCCGTCGCCAGCTTGAGCTTGCGGTTGCCCTGCATATGGAAGGCGTCCATGCCGCGCTCGAACTTGCCCGAGCAAATGCGCACAAAGGCAATGCGGTCGCGGTGGTTCTTGTCCATGTTGGCCTGGATCTTAAACACGAAGCCGCTAAAGTCGTCGCGGCAGGGATCGACCGGCTCGCTGGTGAGTGTATCGGTATAGGCGCGCGGCGTCGGGGCCAGACGCAGGAACTCCTTAAGGAAGGGCTCCACGCCAAAGTTGGTGAGCGCCGAGCCAAAGAACGCCGGGCTCAGCTTGCCACAGGCCACGGCATCCAAGTCGAGCTCGTCGCCGGCACCATCGAGCAGCTCGATGTCGTCCATCAGGTTCTTATGGTTCTCTTCGCCAATAAGCTCGTCCATGGAAGGATCGCCCAGCTCGGCCTCAACCTCGGCAACCTTCTTGGTGGCGTTGGCATGGCCGTCGCCCTCAAAGGCAATGACGCGACGGGTCTGGCGATCGAACACGCCGCGGAAGTTGCGGCCGCTGCCGATCGGCCAGTTCATAGGATACGTATTGATGCCCAGGACGTTCTCGATCTCTTCCATGAGCTCAAACGGATCGCGAGCCTCGTGGTCGAGCTTGTTCACAAAGGTAAAGATGGGAATATGGCGCAGCGTACAGACCTTAAAGAGCTTTTTGGTCTGGGCCTCGACGCCCTTAGCGCCGTCGATGACCATGACTGCGGCGTCGGCGGCCATAAGGGTACGGTAGGTATCCTCCGAGAAGTCCTGGTGGCCGGGGGTATCGAGGATGTTGACGCAGGCGCCGTTGTAGGTGAACTGCAGCACCGAGGAGGTAACGGAAATACCGCGCTCCTTCTCGATGTCCATCCAGTCCGAGACGGCATGCTTGGCCGAGCTCTTACCCTTGACCGAACCGGCGGTCTGGATGCTGCCGGTATAGAGCAGCAGCTTCTCGGTAAGTGTGGTCTTACCGGCGTCCGGGTGGCTGATGATCGCGAATGTGCGGCGCGACGAGATTTCATCCGACAGGCTTGCCATGCGGATCCTTTCTTGCATTGAGTGCATTACGTCGTTGTAACCGCACTATTGTAGCCGCGAAATCCCGCTCTAGGGCGCCTATCAGGACAAATTCATCAGTTGGGGCCTGGGTAGCCGGCCCAATCCGAATTTGTCTCTTGCGTAACTGTGCATAGTGTATATATACTGTGCTTACCGGTTATATACACGTGTAGCCCAACAGCTAAGGAGCCGCTGTGGACATCATCCTATCCAATTCGAGCGACAAGCCCATCTACGAACAGATATCCTCGCAGGTCAAAGCTCAGATCCTTTCGGGCGCGCTCGCTGCGGGAGCCAAACTCCCCAGCATCCGTGCACTCGCGAGCGATCTTGGCGTGAGCGTCATCACCACCAAGCGCGCCTACGCCGACCTGGAGCAGCTCGGGTTTATCTGCACCGTGCAGGGCAAGGGCTGCTTTGTCGCCGAGGGCAACCAAGAACTCTTGCGCGAAAACCAGCTCTGCCATATCGAAGAGCTGCTCGCACAGGCAGCAACGCAAGCCGAAACACTGGGCGTCACGCGCGACAAGCTGCACGAGATGCTCGACCTGGTAGCCCCCGAAACCATGCAGTAGCCATCTGCAAGAAAGGCTATACCATGCAATATTTGCTAGAACTCAAAGGTGTATCGCGCCGCGTGAGCGACCGCTTTTCCCTCCACGACGTCACGCTTGCCGTGGAGCCCGGCCAGATCGTTGGCTTTGTGGGCGCAAACGGCGCCGGCAAGACAACGACCATTCGCGCCGCGCTTGGGCTTATAAAGCTCGATGCCGGAGAGGTGCACCTGTTTGGGCAGCACCGCGACGCTAACGCACCCGACGAGACGCAGTGCCACCTGCGCTCCCGCATCGGGCTTGTCCTGGACACGTGTCCCTTCCCCTCCACGCTCAAGGTGGGCGAGGTCGAGGCGCTCGTAGGCTCGGCATACCCCACGTGGGACCGCGAAACGTTCGCCAGTCTCATCGACCGATTTGGCCTCGATCCCAAAACGAAAGTCAAGGACCTCTCCCGCGGCATGGGCATGAAGCTGCAGCTCGCCTGCGCACTCAGCCACAATGCCAAGCTGCTCGTTTTGGACGAAGCCACTGCGGGCCTCGACCCCATGGCGCGCGAGGAACTGCTTGACGAGCTGCTCGCCTTTGTTTCCGACGGCCAGCGCAGCGTGCTGCTCTCGAGTCATATTACGTCCGACCTCGATCGCGCTGCCGACCGCGTCATCTGCATCGATAACGGCTCGATTGTGTTTGACCTGCCGCGCGAGGACATTACCGACCGAGCCGGCATCGCCCACTGCACCCAAGCACAAGCGTCCGAGCTCATGGCTTGCGTCGAAGGCGCCCGTGCCGCCCACCACGCCTATAGCGTTGACGTGCTCGTGCCCAACCGTCGCGAGGCGCTCGAAGCCTTCCCCGAGATTCCCTGCGACCGGGCAACCATTGATGACTATCTTCGCCTCATGCTGAAAGGGGCTTCGAAATGAAACGCGCCTTTATGTCTGAGCTCGCCATCGTCCGCACGCTTGTCCCGAGCATCGCGGGCGTCGGCCTGTTCATCTTCGTCGTGTTGACCCTCGCCAACGCATCGAATGGCGATTCCGGCATGAGCGCCGGCGCCTGCGCGGTCAGCGCCATGTCGCCTATCATGGTCATGAGCTCGCTGGCCGGCTTCGACAATCAAAACGGATGGGAGCGTTATCGGGCAACGCTGCCCCTCTCGCGCAAAGACATTATTTGTGCCCGCTACCTGTGCATCGTTGTCTTCTCAGCCGTCATGGCGTGCGCCGCCGCGCTTTTGAGCATCATCACCCTTCCGTTCTTCGATCACACGGGCATGCCCTCGACGGGACAGATCGTCTTTGAGACCACAATAGCCTCCGCCGCATCGATGCTCATCTCCCTCATGATGGTGTTTTTGGCACAGCCGCTGTTCTTTCGATTTGGACACATGGAGGCGCTGCGCCTTTCCGTCGGCCTGTTTGCCCTGCTCGGGTGCCTTGCCATGGCAGCGTTGAGCTCCTCCAACCCCATCAGCAACTGGCTCATATCGATTGCCGGGGCGAATCCCGATCCCGCCGTCCTCGGCTGCCTGTGCGCAGGAATTGCGGTACTGGCCCTCGTGCTATGTGCACTTAGCTGCATCGTCAGCGCCAAGGTCTACCGGACACGCGACCTGTAGGCAAGCGCGGTATCATCGGGCATGCGCCGCAGATCTGGCGCGGTCTTTTATGAGGAGGCGCTCAACCCGTGTCGTGGGTTACAGCAGCATTTGCATCAGCTTTCTTTGCCGGCATCACATCCATTTTGGCCAAATGCGGCATCAGGCACACCGACTCCGACGTTGCAACCGCCATCCGTACTTGCGTGGTGCTCGTATTTGCCTGGGCAATGGCGGGCATTTCTGGATCCATCGGAGCAATCGGCGCCATTCCCGCCAAAGCCTGGCTATTCCTCACCCTCTCGGGACTCGCCACCGGTGCCTCGTGGATCTGTTACTTTAAGGCGCTCAGCATCGGAGACGTCAACAAGGTTGTACCCGTCGACAAGATGAGCACTGTGCTCGCCGTGCTTATCGCCATAGTGCTTTTTGGTGAGACAGGCAACCTGGCGGTCAAGCTCGTGGGAACCGCCGTCATCACGCTCGGCACGTTTTTGATAATCGAGAAAAAGCAGTCCATCGGCGCAGAGCAAAAGCAAGACCGAGCCTGGCTCGCTTACGCCCTCGGCGCCGCCGTGTTCGCGGCACTCACCTCCGTCCTCGCCAAGATCGGCATCGAAGGTGTCGAGTCAAACCTGGCCACGGCGATCCGTACCTGTGTGGTACTTTTTATGGCATGGGCAATCGTGGCTGCCAAGGGAAAGCTGGAGCAGGTCGCGCGCATTGACCCGCGCGAACTCGCATTTCTCGCGGCATCGGGCATTGCGACCGGCGCGTCGTGGCTGCTGTACTACTACGCCATCGCTGCAGGCCAGGTGAGCGTCGTCGTGCAAATCGACAAACTATCGATTGTCGTATCGGTGCTGTTCGCACGACTGGCCTTCAACGAAAAGCTGTCGCATCGAAGCGCCATCGGCCTTTTCCTCATCGTGCTGGGCACCGCCGCGCTCGCGATTTGGAAGTAGCGTCGGTGCCAGGCGAGATTCAGTCCACCCGCAAATCCGTGACACAGCGCCCACACCGGGCTTGAGATGTTTGTATTGCCCGCGCGCCACCGTGCTACTTGCGCAGCGGTTTGGGCAGCGGAATGCCGGCGGCGATAACGGCGGCGATGATCATACAGACGATACCCTTGAGCGGGAAGCACATGAGCAGCAGGCCCACGACCATGACGGGCTGACGCATAACGGCGCCCATCGTCGAGGCGGTGCAGACGGCAACGCAAAAGACCGGATCGGCGCCGGTGAGGATGGCAAGGCCATAGCCCAGACTTACGCCCGAGAAGATAACCGGGAAGAAGTGACCGCCGCGCCAACCAAGGTTGATGAGGGCGGGCGTCAGCATGGCCTTGACCAGACCGGTCGCGATAAGCACGCCGGCGGGAATGGTGAGGTAGGTCTCCATGAGCACGTCGGCCTGGGTCTCGCCGGCAAACATGGTGTAGGGCAAAACCGTGCCGCAGATAGCGAGGGCCAGACCAGCCAGCATCGCCTTGACGACAGGGCGCTCCCCTATGGCATGGGCAAGCGCTTCGCTCGCGTGCTCCGAGACAAAGTACAGCCAGCCGCATACGGTACCGACCAACGCCAGCGGAATGAGCCAGGCAAGCTCGAGGTTACCCACCTGGGCAGCCTCGAACCTCGGCATGCCCATGCCGCCACCCATGAGCTGGCCGAGCAGCAGATAGGTGCCCAGACCGCCGGCAATCGCGATGCCGTAGACCACGGTCTTTTGTGCCTTGGGCAGCTTGATGGTGATCTCGTCGGACGCGGAGTCCTCGCCAGCGCCCTGGCCGTCGGCGCTACCGGCGAGCGGCGCCACAAAGCCAAACACGGGCGCGGTAAAGAGCGCCGTCAGGGCAGCCTGGGTGCCCAACAGCGTGAGCTCCCTAAACTCGGCGCCAAAGCGACGCATGCGGTCGCCGACCCAGCTGCACAGACCCGCGATAACGCCGGTCAGGCCGGCCTCCGGTCCAATACTTCCGCCAAACAGCAGCGGCAGCAATGCCGCGAGTGAAAGCTTGCCCAGGTTGTCGTACGGGTAGCGACCGTCTTGTTTAACCTTGGCCATCACCTGGTTGAGGTCATCGGTCTTGGTGCCCGTCATCTTTGCGTACAGACCGATCAGCAGGCCGCCCAGCAGGCAGACGAAAAACGGGTACGGCAAAAAACCGAACGGACCGCTTGCGAGCTCAGGCGAAGCGACGCCCAGCATATGCGGAATCTCGGTCCATAAATAGTCGATACCGTGCTCCATCGCAAAGAAGAACAGCCAGACCGCGGCGCCTGCAAACGCACCGGTCACAGCCACGCTCACTAAAAACAGCGCACGGTTTTTGGGTTTTGCAAGGTTGTCCATCGGGACCTCCCGTGGTCAAAATCGACAAAGATACGTTTTATTGTAAGACGGGCACAGCGCGGACGTGCCGACCATCCACGCCGCAAACGGCGCCATTGGGCGCCGCATGTGCGATAGGCCTACGGCTTAGTTGCCGATAATCGATGCGATCTCGTGCAGGTCCTCGGCAAAGTAAATGCCTTGCTGGCGCCTCGGGCTCGAAAGCCCCTTATCAATCATGTGCTCGAGCAGCGCCTTGAGATCGTTGTAGTAACCGTCCAGGTTATACAGGATGCACGGCGCGCTCAGATGCCCCAGCGACACGGCCGACATGACCTCGGCAATCTCCTCGAGCGTACCCGTCCCACCGGGAAAGGCGATGAACGCGTCGCCGAGCTCAATCATCTTGGCCTTGCGCTCGGCCATATCGCTGGTCACGATGAGGTCGTCGATACCGTCATGTTGAAACTCGGCCTCGATAAAAAAGCTCGGTTCAACACCCGTCACGTGTCCACCTGCCTCGAGTACGCTATCGGCAAGAGCGCCCATCAGGCCCGATTTGGACCCGCCGTATACCAGCGCGTGCCCGTTGGAGCCAATCCAGTTGCCCAGCTCTTGCACTGCAGGCAGAAACGCTGGGTCGTTACCGACGCTGGCGCCCAGGTATACCGTGATATTCATATTCAGTCCCCCTCGTCGTGACGCGCAGCGCCCCCTCTAGCGTTGGCGTCGGCGATATTCGCGCACACGGCGCGATAGATCGGCAAGCTCGTCACGATCGAGCTCTTCCAAATGCTCCAGATCATCCATAAAGCGCGCCATGGTGTCCTTTTGGCGCATCTTGATGAGCGTGTTGCAGTAGTTCACCGCCACGCCCGTGAGCATGGCGATGTAGAAGATGCTGATGACGCTCAGGACAACGGTAATCGCGCGGGCAACCGGCGTCTCGGCCGGGATATCACCGAAGCCGATCGTCGATACGGTCTCAAAGCTAAACCAGAGGCCGTTGCCAAACGTAAGGGTCGTGGGCTCGGACAGCCAGACAGCCGTCGAGCACAGCAGATAGAAGATAAGGAACAGGCCCGTGATGCGCGCAAAGCCAGCCTGGCGCAACACGTCGGCAAGCGTCCTCAACTTGTTCATCGCGACCCCTTTTCCCAGACGCCCAATCACATTCGCTCGGTATTGTCCCACGCCTCTCCCGCAAACGGAACTAGTCATTGGGGACGTTCTTGTTTGACTAGTCATTTAAGAACGTCCCCAATGACTACAACTGCCGGCAGAAAGGAACTGTCCCCAACTGCCGGGAGTGACCGTTTAGCGGTGCGGTGGCTGAGTGGGCAGGTTGAGCTGGTATCCTTATGTGATATCGTCTCGACTCGATAGGATTTCATGTGAAACCTTCCGCCGTCCTTCGTTTGGCTCTATATCGCACCCTGGCCGTCGCGCTTGCCGCGCTCGCCGTACTGAGCGCCGTCATGCCCGCCCCCGCCTTTGCCGCCGACTCCGACCAGCAGGTCAAGACGGTCCGCGTTGGCTGGCTCGTCAACAACAAAGGCTTCCAGGAAGGCATACCGGGCGAGCGACTCTCGGGATGGGGCTACGAGTACCTCCAGACCCTCTCGTATTACACAAAGGGCTGGCGATACGAATACGTTAGCGGCACCTTCTCCGAGCTTATGGACATGCTCGAGGCAGGCGAAATCGACCTCATGCCCAACATCTCGCATTCGGCAGAACGCGAGCAGAAGCTGCTCTTTTCCTCGAACCCCGAGGGCACCGAGCGCTACTACATCTACGCCAGGCCCGACCGCGACGACCTGGCCAAGGGTGACCCCCAGGCGCTCCAAGGCCTCACCATCGGCTGCAACTCTGGCGTTATGCAAACTATCGTCGGCCAGCAGTGGCTCGCCGACGAAGGCGTTACCTGCACCTATAAAGAAATCGACACCGGCAGTGCCCTCTTTGAGGCGCTTGCAGACGGCGAGGTCGACGCCGTCATCATGAACGACACCATTTCGTCGCCCGATGCGTCACCCATGTCTACGTAGGCTCGAGCGACTACTATTTTGCCGTTCCCAAAAGCCGCCCTGACCTGATGAACGACATCAACGCCGCCATGACGACCATCGCCCGCGATAACCCGCGCTATAACGAGGAAGTCAAATCGAGTTACTCGACCCAAAACAGTGGCTCGTCATCGCTCACCGGTACCGAGACCACCTGGCTCAAAGAAAACGGCAATACCATCACGCTCGGCTATCTTAAAAACCAACTTCCCTACTGTACGCAAAATGACGACGGCGAGATGGAAGGGTCGCTCGCCTCGCTTGCAACGACGTTGCACGACAAGTTTGGCATTACGGTCAAAACAATCGCACTCTCGAACAACAAGCAAATGATCAAAGCCCTTTCCAACGGAACCATCGATGTCGCCCTGCCGTTGTTTCGCGACTACTGGCTCGCCGAGCAGACAGGGGTCATCCAGTCAAACTCGATGGGAACGGTTTCGCTGACCGCCATTCACAGTGGCAAAAACCTGAACAGAGACCTTAAGAACATCGCTTGTACAAAGAGCACAATCGTTAACCGTTTTGAGCTCGAAAGTCTCTTTCCGAACGCAACGGTAACCGAGTATTCGAATGACGGCGAGGTGCTCAAAGCCCTCAATGAGGGGAAGGCACGTTGCATCATTGTCCCCAGCACGCGCCTGGAAACTCTCCGCGACATCTACGACATCGAGGATTTCGAAACACAGGAACTCACCAACACGGCGCAACTATCGTGTTTAATTTCGCGCGGCAAGCCCGAGCTGCTGGGAATCATCAATAAGGGCATCGTCAATGCAGGTGAATCGTTCTCTGCAAACAGCTATTTCCCCACATCGTACTCGGCGCAAGAATCGGATGCGTTCCGACTTCTCTACCGCAACCGCATCGTCATTGCGGCAGTCGTCATCTGCATTTTGCTCACCGGCATCGTCATCCTTGTCTGGTCGCTTTACCGCGCACAGGAGGAACGGCAGAAAGCCGATGCCGCCAACACCGCCAAAACCGCTTTCCTCACGCGCATGAGCCACGACATCCGCACGCCGCTCAACGGCATCCTGGGCCTTATCGAAATTGAGGAATTGAGAGAAGGCGACATGCAGGTCGCCCGCGAAAGCCGCGCCAAGGCGCGCGTTGCCGCCAATCACCTGCTCTCGCTAATCAACGATATCCTCGAGATGGGCAGGATCGAGGAGCGCAAAGTGACGCTCGAGCACGAATCATTCAACCTTAAAGAGCTGTGCGACAATGCGCTCGTACTGTGCAAGCTCCGCGCATCGGACCGCGGCATAACCATGCTCGACACCAGCGAGCCCTACGCTGTCGACCAATATATGATCGGCAGCCCCACCCATATTCGGCAGATCCTTGTCAACCTGCTCGACAACAGCATCAAGTACAACAAGCACGGAGGCACCGTCACGTTCTCATCGACCATCAAACCGGTCGACGACGAGCACGCCGTGTTTTGCTTTAGCGTCTCGGACACCGGCATCGGCATGTCGCCCGAGTTTCTTAAGCACATCTACGAACCGTTTGCCCAAGAGGGCAACGATGCCCGCAGTAAATTTCAGGGAACTGGCATGGGCATGCCGATCGTCAAATCGCTCATAGACATGATGGGTGGCACGATTGAGATTTCGAGCGAGGTCGGCGTGGGAAGTACGTTCAACGTCCAGATTCCGCTCGATATCGACAAGAACCCTCAGGCAAGAGAAGGTGCGGACGAGCAGGCGATCAGCTGCTCGCTTGCCGGCATGAACGTTCTTTTGGCCGAAGACAACGAGCTCAATGCCGAAATTGCCCAGGCCCTGCTCGAAAGCGAAGGCATCGTCGTAACTCGCGCCGCCGACGGCAAAGAAGCGGTCGAACTATACACTAGTCGTCCCGCCGGCAGCTTCGATGCGATCCTGATGGACATTATGATGCCGGGCATGGATGGCTACGAGGCAACCCGCGCGATTCGCCTGAGCGAGAAGGCCGATGCAGCCGACATCCCCATCATCGCGCTCACCGCCAACGCCTTTGTCGAGGACGCACAAGCGGCACGTGACGCCGGCATGAACGCCCATCTGCCCAAACCGCTCGACTTTAACAAGCTCAAAAGCATGCTCGCCCGCATCAAGCAAAACGGAACTGTTTCGCTATAGTTTGTGCCCAACTGTCATGCACAGTTAGAAAGGAAGCCGACGATGTTTAGACCCTTACGCCGAAAGAAACGTGCCATCACCGACGAGGAGGCGCGCGAGCTGCTGGCCACCTGTAAGCGCGGCGTCTTTGCCGTTAACGGCGATGATGGCTACCCATACGCCATTCCCGTCAACTACTTCTTTGACCCCAAACACGACAAGATTTATTTCCATGGCGCCAAGGCTGGCCACAAGGTCGATTCGCTCAAGCGTGACGATAAAGTCTGCTTTACCGTGTACGGCAACGAGTGGTACAAGGACGACGACTGGGCTCCCTACGTTATGAGCACCGTGGTCTTTGGCCGTTGCCGCCTGGTAGACGAGACGCCTTCGTTTATCGAGGACAAAGTCCGCCAGTTAGCGCTTAAGTACTACCCTTCTGCCGAAGAAGTCGAGGAGGAAATCGCCAAAGACATCAAGGGCGTCCAACTCTACGAGATTTCGATTGAGCATCTTTGCGGCAAGCAGATCCATGAAAAGTAAGCCCAAAAACAGGTCCTGCAAATAGCAAAATGGCTCGGTTCCAACCAGTATTGGAACCGAGCTATTTGTTTATGAAGCGTCGGCGGCTATGTGCGCAAGCGCCTCAACGAGATCCTGAGAACTCACGGGTTTGCTCAGATGCGCGTTCATGCCCGCCTCGCGCGAAAGCCTACGGTCGTCGGCAAAGGCATTGGCGCTCACGGCGATAATCGGCGTGGTCGCGGCGTCCTCGCGATCGAGCGCTCGAATCTGACGCGTGGCCTCAAGGCCATCGATGCCGGGCATCATGATGTCCATCAACACCACGTCGAACTCGTGCGGCGCACTCGCGGCAAACGTCTCGACGGCAGACTCGCCATCTTTGACATGTGTCACGACGGCACCGGCGCGGTCGAGCGTAAACTGTGCGATCTCGGCATTCAGGTCGTTATCCTCTACGAGCAAAACGCGCAGGCCCTGGAGCACGTCGCTGTCGCCTGCATCCACGCGAACTGCCTGGGGAATCTCGGAACTCTTGCACTTCTCAAACGGCAGGCAAATGGTAAACGTCGTCCCCTGCCCCAAGGCGCTCGTAAAGCTCATGGTTCCGCCCATAAGCTCGACCAACTGTTTGGCAATAGACGCGCCCAGGCCAGTTCCCGATGAAGCGCCTTCCACCTGTTGTTCCTCGCGGCTGAACGGCTCGTAGAGGTGCTGTTGAAACTCCTCGCTCATGCCAATGCCGTTATCGGCGATCGTGTATTCATAGACGGGGACGCCATCCACCGGCTCTACCTCGCGGCATGTCAGGCGAACATAGCCGCCCTGGCGGTTGTACTTGACGGCATTACCGGCAATATTGAGCAACAGACGCTTGAGGTGCGTCACGCTCACCCGGGCATAGGGATGATCAAGAGTCCGTTGGTCGCAGATAATTGTCACCAGGCGCTCCTCGGCCTGGCGCTCCAGAATATCGCACACCTCACGGTTGAGGGCCACCATATCTGTAGGCACAAGATTCAGGTCGACCTGCCCGCTCTCCAAGCGGCTCATATCGAGTGCCTCGTTCGCAAGGTCGAGCAGCAGTCCCGACGCCGTCCAGATCTTTGAGCGGCACTCAGTCTGCTTTTGCAAGTCGTCCGCGCTGGCATTGCCCACCTCGACCATACCGCGAATGCCGTTGATGGGCGTGCGCAGGTCGTGACTCATGCGACGCAGGAACTCCGTCTTTGCAGAGTTGGCAGACGAGGCTTCGCGCGCTGCCTTTGCCAGCTTGTCGCCATAGTCGCGCTCCTGCAGCAACAGGTCGGCAAAGCGTTGGCTCTCGGCGCGGCGGCGCACCAACACAACAGTGGCTATAACACCGCCGTAGAGTGCCAACACACTGGCAACAACAGCGGCAACAACCTCAAAGTAACGCTGCGCGGGAGCATAGGTGTACACGTAAAAATCACGCGCTTTACCAAATGTGCCCAGATACCACTCACCGCTGTCGTTGACCAATCTGACCTTACCAGCCAGGCAACGCTCCTTAATGCCGTTGACAACGATGGCATCCGTCGCAGGCAAATCGAACACGCCTGACACGGCGGGCTCAACAGCGTTGGTCGCAACGACCTTACCGTCGTTTTCAATCACGATGTTACCGCTATCGATGGTCTCATAACCATCGAGCAAGCTCTGCAACTTGAGCGTATTGCTCGCGACCGCCTTGGCGCTCTGGTGCCTCACCGCGACAACGATGCCCTCACCGTCCCGCCGGGCCACGCAGCCAATGTCTGCGACCGAATCGTCCGCAAGCGTAATGCGAGCGGTATAGGACTTAAGCGGATGGGCCGCCACCTCCAGCACAGGCGCCTCTTTGAGATTCGCAGCGAGCGACTCGTAGCCCACGTCATCCTTCGAGGACTCGGACACCAAGTTGCCCGATGCATCCGTTACGATCAGCGCTGTCACATTAAACTGGTCAGCATATTGCTCCAACGTAGCGTTATCCACCGAGCCGTCGCGCTCCATATCGCGCGCCGCCTCTCCGGCGATCTCCATAACGCGAATCAGGTTTTTGGTCGCATAGGCGCTGTTGAACGCATCGTAGGAAAGGCTCTGTGTCGCCACGTAATCGACAACGTCGGCAAAGCGCTGTTCGGCCTGAGCTGTCGTGTAGGCGTAGCTCGTCACGCCGGCAACAATCGAGAGCGCTATCCCCAACAGGACGACGATGAGCCATTCCCGTGCCGAACGATCGCCCCGCTCCTGAGCGGTGTGGTCGGACGCATCAATCATGACAGGCCCTCCACATTCAAAAACGGCGAAGGGTCATCATAGTACTTTGACACCAGGCGTTCCATGGTGCCATCGGCAAGCATTTCTTGATAGGCATGGGTGAGCTTAACGTCGATGCCGCGTGCGTCGTTGAGATCGAAAGCGGTGCCCAACCCAACCTCCAGCAGCGGCTCAGACAGAATGCGATACGTCACACCATAGTCTTTTTCGTAAGTAAGCAGCGAGGACTCATGCGCGGCGACGGCATCGACCAGGCCCTCGACGAGCGCCGGGTTCAGGTACGAGCGGTCCGAAAAGCTGTAGAGCTCCTTGATCTGCGGAACGTTTTCACTGGTACGATTGAGCAGAATCGACTCGGGCTTGGTGGTGGACTGGACCGCCACGACCTTACCCTCAAGATCGGCAAGCGTGTAGATATCGCTCTCGGGATCGACCGCGACCACCTGGCGGCTCGCAAGGTACGGGCCGGCCCAGCGATATTCGTTTTCGCGACCCGTCATACTAAAGCTGCCCATGACGCAGTCGAGCTCGCCGCTCGCCAGCAGTTCTTTCTTCTTTTCCCAGTCGATCAGCTGGTATTTTGGCTTGTAACCAATGCGGACCAAAGCCTCGGTCAAAATCTCGACATCCAGGCCAACGATATTGCCGTACTCGTCGCTATACACAAACGGTGGATAGAGGTCGCTGCCGACGTTGAGCGTCTTAAGGTTGTCGTCTTTGACCTGCGAGGCGGCCGCGCCTTCTGATGCAGACGCCGCGGCCCCGTCATTCGACCCGGAACAGCCAGCTATCGCCACGACAAAGGCACTCACCACTGCAAGCGCAACAAACAACGATATGGCGGCCGAGCGACGAGGCCTTTTCATCGAGCTCCAGACAGTCCTGCTTACAGACTAAAACGCTGAAATAATACCAGACGAAACCACGCGAGAGCTCAATGATTACCGATGCTTTACCGTGCGGAGCCTTCCGGCCAACCCGGCAGAAAAGCCCCGCATGCAGTGCTCACTTACTGTGCATTAAAAACGTAGCGGTCCAGGCGCTCGCATGCTTCCTTGACGCGCGTAAGCGGCAGCGCCAGATTCACGCGAATGTGGCAGGGTCCGTGGAACGGACGGCCGTCCTGGTAGCCCACGCCCACACGCGCACCCTCGTCGAGCAGCCACTGAATATCGCGACCATGCTCGCGGCACCACTCGGTGCAGTCCAGGAACACCATGTACGTGCCCTGCGGGCGCGAATAGGACACGCCCTCAAAGTGCTCGTCCACGTAATCGCAGAAGTAGTCAATGTTGCCCTCGATAACTTCGTTGAGCTCATCGACCCACTCGTAGCCCTGCGGCTGGTAGGCACCGATAAGCGCGTGCATCGAAAGGACGTTCATCTCGTTGTAGTGGGTCTTGTTGGACACGGCGCACACGCGGTCGTGCAGCGTCTCGTTGTAGATAATGTGGTAGCTGCCGACCAGACCCGCCAGGTTAAACGTCTTGCTCGGCGCATAGAGGGCGACCGTGCGCATGCGGGCATCCTCGCTCACCGACTGCGTCGGGATATGTTTGTGACCGGGCAGAATGATGTCGGACCAGATCTCGTCCGAGATCACCACGCAATCGTGCTGGCGATAGATGTCCATGGCGCGCTCGATCTCGTCGCGCTCCCATACGCGGCCGCAAGGGTTGTGCGGCGAGCAGAACACCGCAGCATGGATGTGGTTTTGGACGAGCTTATGCTCCATGTCCTCAAAGTCCATGCGCCACACGCCCTGGTCGTCGAGCTTAAGCGGGCTGTGGACAATGCGATAGCCCGCGGCTTCGATGGACTTGGTAAAGCCGATGTAAGTGGGGCTGTGGACCAGCACCGCATCGCCCGGTTGGACATACGCGCGCAGGGTCGACACGACGCCGCCCAGCACGCCGTTTTCGTAGCCGATATGCTCCGGGAGCAGGCCCTTTACATCGTTGCGGCGGCTCTGCCATTCGATGATGCGGTCGAAGTACTCGTCGCGCGGATCGAAATAGCCAAACATGGGGTGCTGGGCGCGCTGAATGATGTGCTCCTGGACCGTGGGCACCGTGGCAAAGTTCATGTCCGCCACCCACATGGGGATGCGGTCGAAGCCCTCGTCGGGTGCGTTCGGAGCCATGCCGGGGATCTCGCCCCAGGAGTCAACGGCGATGGCGTCCATGCCGTGGCGGTCGATAAGCGAAGTAAAGTCGTATTTCATGCCGAGCCCCCGTACAAAGCGGATTGTTTTGATAGGCGTTATTGTCCACCAGCGCGGGCGATTTTGGCGCGTGGTTTGCACAGGTTTTGGCGTTGCGTGTGGCGAATGAGAGCTGCGAACGAATAGCCAGTTAGTCCTGCGCCTCGGTGATGGCGGTTACCGTCAAGCTGGCTCCGTCAACCGTAAACGATATGTCGAGCCCGGCGTAGGCCAAGTGGTACACGCGGCTTGGCTCGTGCTTGCTGCCCGCGCGGCGCGGATCTTGGCGAAGGACCTCTATCAAGCCGGGGAGCTTTGCGGGCGGGATCATATCCTGCAGCGCTTGCGGAAAGTCAACGTCGAGCTCTTGCCACGGCGCATCCTCAATCCAGCCGCCCGTCGCATCCGGGTGACAGTCCGCAAACGGAATATAGGGCTTGATATCGTAGATGGGCGTGCCGTCGCGCAGATCGGCCCCTAACACATGGATGATGGGACCGTCGTCGGTAAGCTCGACACGATCGAGCTTGACGCAGGTAAGACCGATGGGATTGGGGCGAAACGGACTGCGCGTGGCAAATACGCCCACGCGCTCGGCTCCACCCAAGCGCGGCGGGCGTACGGTCTTTGACCACTTGGCGTTGGTACCGGACCTGTCCTGCGTCTTGGCATCGGTGGCGATGTCCTCCGCTGTGCCGCCGGGCGTTCCGTTTTCAAAGCGCCAGAGAATCCACAAGTGAGAGAAGGAGTCCAAGCCCTCAACTGCTGCGTTGGAAGCATAATCCGGCTCAAAGACGATACGTCCCTGCAGATGAGGCGCCAAAAAGCTGTTGCGCGGAATGCCGAACTTTTGCGGCAGGTCGGTGTGTATGTGTGCAATAGGTTCCATGCCGGTCATTGTACGGCACAGGCGCGCGGGCAGCAGGCCACGATTGCCTGTCGTCGCCATCTGCATGCAACCAACGGTTGCTTGGAAGGGCGTCGATTGCCGCGTATGCTTAAACCAACAAGCAGCAGAAAGGAGCCGTCATGGCTTTTGCAGAAAAACTCATCGCCGTCCGTCGCGCCAACAATCTCACCCAAGAGCAGCTCGCCGCCAGGCTCTACGTCACGCGTCAAGCCGTGAGCCGCTGGGAGCGCGGCGAAGTCACCCCGGGTATCGACATGATGAAGCTCATCGCTGCCGTAACTGGAGAGCCGCTGTCCCACCTGCTCGAAATGCCCGAGCACTATTGTCAGAGCTGCGGCATGATGCTCGCGCCCGACGACTGCGGCACCGATGCCACGGGCGCCACGACCGACCATTACTGCAAGTGGTGCTACGACCACGGCGAGTACACCTACGAGACCACGATGGAGGCGATGATCGAGGATTGCGCCCCGCGGCTGGCACAAAACACCGGCATGTCACTCGACGAAGCCGTCTCGCTCATGGGCGCCGTCCTGCCGCAACTGGAGCGCTGGCGCGCCGTTCAGGAAAACGAGGAGCGTTACGGCGCCGAGGCCCGGGCGCGCTACGGCGATGAGGCCATCGATGCGGCAAACGAAGCGTTACTGGACATGGATCCTCAGACATGGAACGACATGAAAGAACTTGAACGCGCGATTTTGGGCCAGCTCTCGATTGCCATGGACGGAGGCGACCCAAAGGGCAGCGAAGCCCAGAAACTTGTTGCGATGCATCGTCGTTGGATTGGTCTTAACTGGGGACATGAGCCCCAGGGCGAAGCGTATCTGGGTCTCGCCCACGGCTACCTTGCCGACCAGCGCTTTGTTGACTACTACGACAAGCCCTGCGGTGCAGGCGCCACGGCGTTTTTGGTTCAGGCGATCGAGTTGTCCCTGGCTCGCGCATAGATCGCGGCGGCTTTGGGTATCTCAATCGAAACCTCAACCGATTGGAGACCCATGGCTACTGATCACGAGCTCGAGCTGTACGTTATGACCGGCTGCCCGTATTGCATAAAGGTCAAGCGCTTCCTGGCCGATAACGGCGTGACCATCCCCGAGCGCAATATCTCGACCGATTCCGATGCCGAGCAGACGCTTATCGCCGTCGGCGGCAAGCGCCAAGTTCCCTGCCTGTTTATTGACGGCACGCCGCTCTACGAATCGAGCGACATCATCGCGTGGGTGAAGGAGAACCTGCTCTAGTAGTCGCTGGGGACGTTCTTAAATGACTAGTCGTCAAAGAACGTTCCCAACGACTACCCTATTCCTCGACCTCTTTCCAGCACTGGGGATCGGCTTCGTACATATCGCCTGTGTAGCCATACGTCACAGCGGGGCAGCCGCGGCACCAGCCAAAAAGCTCACATTTGGAGCACTTCTTGAACTTTTTAAAATCACGCTTTGCTTCCATCTGCGGCGAAAAGAAAAGCTCCTCGAGCGAGCTCTCGGCAACATTGCCTACCTTGCTCTCCATGCGACGGCACGCATAGACGTCGCCCGTAGGCAGCACCGTCATATGGCCCGTACCGCAGTGGCAGCCGTCGTAGATCATGCCGGGTTTGGCGTTCTTGGGAATAGCGAACTTGCCCTGCTCCCACAAAAGAAGCGTCCACAGGTGATCTTTGAGTTGGAAGAACGTCTTACAGCCCGCAGCCTGGTGAAACTCCATGCGTTCTTGCGCAGTCAGCAGCACGTCGCGATATTCCAGCGGCTCCAAATGGAACTCATCGCGCTTTTGACCCGAGGTGGGACAGTACCGTCCAAATGCGAACACGTCGACTTCAAGGCTTGCCACAAGGTCAATAAGCTGCGGCAGCTCGGCGGCATTCATACTCGAGACCGTGTTCATAACGGCAACCCAAATATCCGCGCGCTTAAGGCACCCAATCGCACGCAAGGTCTCGGCAAACGAACCAGGCTTACGGAAGAAATCGTGCGTTTTCTCGAGCCCATCGAGCGAGAGCTGGTATTTGCGGCACCCCAGCTCTTTCATGCGAGCGCAGACCTCGTCGGTCAGATGGAACGGATTGCCCATCACGCACCACATAAAACCCCGCTCGTGCAAAAGCTCGGCAAGGCGCCAGAAATCGGGATGAAGAATGGGGTCGCCGCCCGTAACGTAAAAGTACGGCTGACGACCGATGCGCTTACAGAGGGCCTGAGCCTGATCGACAACCTCGACCATCTGCTCCCACGGCATACGCTTAAAACCAGCGCAGGTACCGTTGGCGAAGATATAGCAATGTTTACAGCGCTGATCGCATTCATCCGTAATATGCCATTGGAAGGCAAACGCAGGCTTTTGCATCGTGGGACCCCCTTGGTCGATGTTGAAACTTGTGACGGGATTTGGCTACAGGCGCTCAACGGCGCCGACGGGGCAATTCTGCGCACAGGCACCGCAATGCAAGCAGTGCTCAGGCTCTATGCGATACGAATCCCCCGGCTCGATGCACTTCTGCGGACAGTGCTCAAAGCAGGCGCCGCAACCGACACACGCATCGCAATCTATGCGAAAACCCTTAACGGGCGCGGACGCCATGTCCTCGTCTAGGGTAAAGACAGCGCGCTCAATAGGACGAACCCCCAGGTTAAAGTAGTCGAGCACGATATTTTCGACCTTAAAGATAATGTTGATATCACGCGTATCACCGGGATAAACGTTGGCAAGATACGGCTGCTCGGCATAAATAACGTCACGCCAGTAAACTTGCTCGGAATCCAAGGCGGGAGTGGCAACGCCGGACATGCGGATCATTTCGTTAAACCGCGTGTGGACGAGCGTTTGGACGCGCCCATCGGCCATAAGCTGGCGGGCCATCTCCTTGCCGCGCGCCGTGAGGAAGTAGATGGCGCGGGACTCGTAATGTACAGCGCTCACGCAGCGAATTTGCGGCGCGCCATTTTCGTCCACAGTTGCCAGCGAGAGCGTCCCGGCAAGCTGCATCTTCTTGAGACAAGTCTGAGCATCCATTACGAGTCCCCTCCTAGCGATTGCTTACTGAGCGTCCGCAGCGCCGCAAGCGGTGCCGCAGGCCGGAGCAGCCTTGGGATCGACGGAGCCGCAAGCAGGGGCGGTCTTGGGATCGACGGAGCCGCAGGCGGTGCCACAGGCAGGGGCGGTCTTGGGGTCGGCAGAGCCGCAGGCGGGCGCGGGGTCGGCGGTACCGCAAGAAGCGAAGGCGGCGACGTTCTCGAGATTCTCGGACATGTCAGTTCCTTTCGGTTGGGAGCAGCTGGGCGAAGCCGCTCGGACGTAGACGCTTTTGCGCCTAAGCACATCATGCGAGGAATGCACCCCACCCAAAAGAAGGCACTAATCTATTAGCCAGTTACCAAAAAGTAAGTTGTAGCCGCGAGCGCCAGCAGCTGCAATAATGCAAGCAACCTACCCGATTGCGAGGTCGCCATGCTCACCAAAGAAGAACTGCCTCCCTGTCCCGTCGCTACGTGTTTTCAGCTCTTTGGCAACAAGTGGAAAATCTATATCATCCAGCAACTCATTGAGCAGCCCCTGGGCTTCAATGCACTGCATCGCTCTATCCCCGGCATCAGTCAAAAGGTGCTCTCGTCAAACCTAAAGGAAATGGATGCCGCGGGACTTATCACGCGCACCGTCATTCCCGAAACGCCCATCCGTACCGAATACGCACTGAGCGAGCTGGGCAAAAGCCTTATGCCCATCATCGATTCTCTTGTGGAATGGGGCACCGACTACCAGCAGCTTGTGCGAAGCTCCTAGCAGCTACGGGCTTTTGCAAATTGAGCGCCGTGGGGCATACCGCTCCACGGCGCTTACTTTTTTTGCCTTCTTTTGAAGAAGCGGTCCGGGTTGCACACTGCTGTCAAACACGCCCAACTCAATTGGACAGGAGGTCAGCCATGAATCAAGCCGAGCGTCGTATTTGGCTTATCAATGCATTGCTCAACGAGCGAGCGGACGGACGCGGCATTGCCGTTCCCGCCGGAGCCGGCGAGCAGCGTGATTTGCTCAGGGCCCTTATGAACGTGCGGTCGCCCGAAGCGCTCGCGACAGAGGTGCTCGATATCCAGGATGCCTACCTGCAGCAGCGGCTTGCCGAGCGCGGCGGAGCGACCGATGCCGACACGCTCCCCTACCGCAATCGCATTGCCGTCTGGCGTGGCGACATCACACTGCTTAAGGCCGACGCCATCGTCAACGCCGCCAACAGCCAAATGCTCGGCTGTTTTGTGCCGGGACATCGCTGCATCGACAACGCCATTCACACATACGCCGGCATGCAGCTACGTCTGACATGCGCCGACCTCATGTGCAAACAGGGGCATGAGGAACCGACCGCACGCGTTAAGGTCACGTCTGCGTTTAACCTGCCGAGCAGCCACATCTTCCACACCGTCGGCCCCATCGTGCCCAGCCATAAGCCTGGCCCGCGTGAGAAAATGCTACTGCGCCGTTGCTACACCAGCTGTTTGGAAGAAGCAACACGTCAAAAGCTCGAAACGCTTGCATTCTGCTGCATCTCGACGGGCGTCTTTGGCTATCCCCAACAAGCTGCCGCGCATGTTGCCATGAATGCCGTTCGTCATCATCTAGACCATAACGACTCCAACCTTAAGGTGATCTTCAATGTATTTCTCACATCTGACCAGTCAATCTACTGCGACCTTCTCCAGGCAAATCGCTAGGCTCCAAGCCGCACTCGATGCATCCGACGCCGTGATAATCGGCGCCGGCGCGGGTCTTTCCACCGCTGCCGGCTACGCCTATTCGGGCGAGCGCTTCGAGAAGCTCTTTGGCGACTTCGCTGCGCGTTACGGCTTTACCGACATGTACTCCGGCGGGTTCTACCCCTATGACTCGCTCGAGGAATACTGGGCGTTTTGGTGCCGCTATATCAAGTGCAACCGATATGACCCCATACCCAAGCCCATCTACGAACAGCTTTTGGGTCTGCTGCGCGACCGCGATTACTTTGTGCTGACCACAAACGTAGACCATTGCTTCCAGCGCGCCGGCTTTGATAAACAACGGCTCTTTTACACGCAGGGCGACTATGGTCTATTCCAGTGCAGTAAGCCCTGTTGTCAGGAAACGTGGGACAACGAAGGGCTCGTACATTGCATGGTTGCTACGCAACAGGGCCTACGCATTCCGTCTGCACTTGTGCCCCGCTGTCCCCACTGCGGCTCCCCGCTTACGATGAACCTGCGCGCCGACGATACGTTTGTGCAGGATAAGGGCTGGTATGCCGCAGCCGATCGCTATCAGGATTTCCTGCGCCGTCACGGCAATATGCGCGTTTTGTTCTTTGAGCTTGGCGTAGGCGGCAACACACCCGTCATCATCAAGTACCCGTTTTGGCAGATGACCGCCAAAAACGAGCGCGCTACATATGCGTGCGTCAATTATGGCGAGGCAGTCGCTCCGGCAGAAATCGCCGATCGCAGCATCCTGGTTGACGCCGACGCAGGGCGTGTGTTGAATGCACTTGCCGTCCAAGCCATCAGATAGCAAAGACGATACTGCCTCATAAACATGTACGTCAGCATCCAAAGTCCAACATAGTCATTGGGGACGTTCTTAAATGACTAGTCGTTAAAGAACGTCCCCAATGACTAGCTAGCCGTCGAAGCGGGCTATGGGCGCGAGCGGCTGCTCGCGAAAGACGCGCTCGACGGCGGCGCGGTATTCGTCGACCTTTTTGGTCTTACGTACGAGCTTGTGAACGGTAGCGGGGTCGGCGAAAGCGCACTTGGCGTAGAACCACCACTCCTTCATGCGGAAGACCGCGTTGCCCCCAATCTCTTCTGCATACGCCGCAAACAGCGTGTCGTGAAAGCGCTGCAGTTCAGTTGCCGTGGCAGCAGGGCCGCCCTTAGCCATGCGAGCCAGCGCGGGGTTCGCAAGCAAGCCGCGCCCCAACATTACGTGGCGCGTTCCGGGATAGGCCTCCACCAGCGCATCCATATCCTCAAGATCAAAGATGTCGCCGTTGTAGGCCACGGGGAACGGCGCCCGTTCCAGCGTCTCGCCGTAAAACTCTTTGCGCGGCGAGCCCGTATAGCGGTCCTTTTGCACGCGCGGATGCACGATCAGCTCTGCCAGCGGTATGCGGCAATAGAGGTCGAGCACGCGCTCGTATTCGTCGTCACTTTCCAACCCCAGCCTGGTCTTGACCGACACCGGCAATGGCGAGCGCTCGCACACGTTGCTCAAGAACACCTCGAGCTCACCCAAGTTGCGCAGAAAGCCCGAGCCCTTGCCCTTCGCGACAACCGTGCCAGAGGGGCAGCCAAGGTTGAGATTGACCTCGCGGTACCCCATCTCGGCGAGCACCTGCGCCGCCCACACAAACTCGTCCGCATTCTTGGACATCAGCTGAGGTACTACGTTAAGCCCCTGGTTATTGGCAGGATCGACCTCTTTAAACGCCTTGCCACCAAAGCGGTTGCCCACCCGCGGCGGCGGAAAAAACGGCGTGTAATAACAATCGAGCGCGCCAAAGCACTCCGCATGCACGCGACGGAACACATGCCCGGTAATCCCCTCCATAGGGGCCAGCGATAAATTCATCAACATCCACTCTCAAATCAATGTGACAAAGGGACAGTCCCTTTGTCACATCCCATTCAAGCGGTTCAGGAACTCTTCGCAGGCGCGAGAACGCAGGCGATATTTTTTCCACACCAGATACGATGCAATGGTGAAGGGGCAAAAGGGCAGTCCCTTTGCCCCAAGTGCCGGCTACCGGACGCAAGCTAGTTGCCGTTCGCGAACGCCGCCCATATTTCGAGGTCTAATACTTTTCCCGAGAAGTGAACGGCTGTATTTGGACCCCCGAAGCATTGACATTTTTAGGCGTCAAAACCGCAGGATTTGACTGGCAAAACCGCAGGAAATTGCACGCCAAAAGTGTCGATGCTTCGGGAGTCCGTTTTCACTCGTTCACTTCTCGGGAAAAGTATTAGACCTCGATTCCGCAGTCCCCGATGTGACAAAGGAACAGTCCATTTGTCACATTCAGAATTGACCCCCCCCCGCAATAGCTCATCGATGGCGGGATTCTCTATACTGAGTCACATATGACGGTATCGCGCCAAAGGAGAACGCCGTGACCACGTCGCAGATATCCCTGCTCGCGCTCATCTTGGTTGGGGGCATCGGCATCCTGCTTATCGGAGTGAGCGCGCTCATGAAAGCCGCCGCTCGCAAGAAAGCCAAGGCCTGTACCGCCGTGACCATGGGAACGGTCATCGACCATCGCTTTATGGGCGAAGGCGGGATGTATCCCGTTTTGGAATACGCCGTCGACGGCACGCAATACCGCGCGAAAAAACAATTCCGTGGCATAAAGACCAAAAGCTTGTCGGGACTCCCCATCCGCACGCAAGCCACCGCCTACGAAGACGCCAAGGGCTGGCTGCACGTGCAGACAGGCCCCATCGCCCGCCTAGGCACCCTCGCGGAGCAGCTTTGGCCCCTCGGTAGCCAAATGACCGTGTACTTCAACCCCAGCAACCCAGACAAAAGCTATGTCGAACGCCCCATCGTGGGCAACTTTGCCACACTGATGTTTAACATCGCAGGCTTCTTGCTCATCGCGATGAGCATCTTGCTCTATGTTCTTATCCAGCGCTAGCTCAAACTGATGCGCCCCGCGCCCCATGCGCCGCAACGACCGTTACGACACCAAGGACCAGCTATGGCTACACTTTCCGAACAAGAACGCAAGCGTATCCAGCGATACTGCATCTGCCCCAAGCTTGCCGGCACAGCGCTTGCCATGGCGTTTGTGCTGCCTTTTTTGATCATTCCCTTCGAAATGATTGACGATATCGTCTTCCATCATGAAAGCTTCCAGGAGACGGGCATGATGACCGCCTTGGCGCTCACCGCCGTCGAGCTCGCCATCTTCTGCTACTGCTCGCTCGCGCCGCGCTTTGGCATGCGCGGCAAGCAGTGGAAAGAAATGCAGCGCCGACTCGTCGTCGAGCAATCCGAGAAAGACCACTCGGCACAGATCGCGGGCGTTGTTGGCACGCAGGCCGCCGCGCGCCTACTCAAGAACAGTGACAACGAGACCGCGCGCAACCTGGGCGGCGCGGCAGAAGTCGCCGCTGCCGTAGGCGCCGTCGCCACTGCAGCTGACGTGCTTACCGAGAGTTTTGCTAACGCAAAGGCCATGGCGGAGGCCTGTGGCGTGCCCATCCCCCGTGCAAAAAAGTGGATCGTCGCACTTGTGGCGCTGCCCATCGCAATCGTGTGCGGCGCCTATATCCCGCAGCTGGCGCAGGGAAACATCGAGATGCAGAAGAACGCAGCGGCCGCGGCCGAGCAGATTGCCATCGCCCGCAAGACGCTAGAACCCGCATGCGAGTACGTGTCCGCCGATGACCCTTACGAGCGATATCAAGATTACGGCTATCACGTCCGCGGCTATCTGCACGAAGGCGACTCCGACGCCCAGAAGACCTATACGTATCTGGACTTTGACAACAAGGGGACGCTCAAGGAAGTGAGCTACGCGGCAGAGGTCGACCCCAGCGCGAGCCTCGAGGATAACCTTGCCCGCATCGAACGCGAGCTTGACGAACTTTCCTCTGTCGTCCAAACCGTAGACGTCAAGACCATGAGTCCCGAGCTCCTAGCACCTCAAAAGCTCCCCGAAGAGTTTAGGCAGGCTTTTTTGAACGGTTCGCTCTACGAGACAATCTCCATCAGGACGAGTGACAACCCCATCAAAACGTACTATTCGTTTGACACGGAGCCCGAGGACGAGTTTGACGAGTACGCCCATCCAAGCATCCGTATCACGTTGGTGGGCAAAACGAGCTAGGCGCAAATGTGACAAAGGGACCGTCCCTTTGTCACATTATTCGGAACGCAGGGCTTCCACAGGGTCTTTCTTGGATGCGCTGCGGGCCGGCAGCAGGCCGGCAACGACCGTCAGCAGCACCGAAATTACAATGAGCATCAGCGCGTCTTGAACGGGCAGGCTCATCAGGTTGGGCACCTGCTTGGCCGCAAGCGCCCAGGCATTAACCGGAAAGCTCACGGCCACCACGACGACAATGGCAAAGACGCCGGCAATGAGGCCTTCGATAAAGGTCTCGGCATTAAATACGTTGGCCACGTTGCGCTTTGACGCGCCGATCGCGCGCAGGATGCCAATCTCCTTTTTGCGCTCCAGCACGCTGATGTAGGTGATGATGCCGATCATGATGGAGCTCACCACCAAACTGATACTCACGAATGCGATGAGCACCAAGCTGATGGTGTTCACGATGTCGGTCACCGAACCCATGATGATGCCCATGTAGTCGGTGTACGAAATCGCCTGTTCATCGTGGCCAGCAGCTTTGACCTGTTTGTTGTACGCATCGACGTGATCGAGTACGCGCTCCTTGGCCTCAAAGTCGCGCGGGAAAATCTTGACCGAGATGGGGTCCGCCTCGTCCGCATAGCCCAACGTGGTCAGATTGTTGTCGTAGGTGAGCTTCGACGCCTTGGCATAGCTCATCATGAGCGAGCTCAGGTCCTCGGCGTCCATGTTGAAGTGGATGGCACGAGCAAAGGCGCCCGCATCCACGCGCATGGCGCTCGCCAGGTTGGCAAAACTCGAAGACATCTGCGTCGCCATTTGGTCCATGAGCCCTGCCGCACCCGCCTTGAGCTGGGTTGATACCGTCGTCGCAATCTGCTCGCTGACCGCCTTCATCACCTGATCCATAGACTGCTGCAAATACGGAGCCAGCTGCTTTTGCACATAGTCGCCCATCACCTGCTGCAGACGCTCGGCCAGGGCATCGCCGCCGAGCGCCCTGAGCTGAGCCAGGTATTGCTGGGCTGCGACATCATTCTCAAGGTACGCCGAGAATGCGGCAGCAAGCTTTGACGCATCCTTAAGATCTTCGGGTGACAGCGCCTTAAACTGATCAGAGCGCATAAAGCCCTCAAACAGCTGGTTGGCAAGTGCTCCCACCTGCTGCATTTGCTCAGGCGTGAGCTCAAGACCATCAAAGATGCCCGAGAAATCTGGGGCCGGCGCTTTGGCCATGATGTCACTAAAGTCGATGTCCCTCCCAACACCCGAAAGGTCAATGTCCAGCCCGGACAAGTCGAGACCAGAAAGGTCCATACCGCCGGCTGCGCCCGAGAGCGCAGATGCATCGAACGAGAACGCGCTCTTCAGTGCCGCCTCGTCTACGCTGAACATACTGCCCAAATCCACGCCCTGCTTGGCTTCGCCCTGCAGCTCGTCGAAGGTTTTGCCCGTAAAGACATCCGTCTCGGGGTGGGCAAGCTGCTCTTGCACAATCTGCGAATCGGCGGCACGCTCCATAAGCTGGCGAGTCAGTGCATGCGTATAGGCAATGCCCGGAGACAATGCACTCGCATTGGCCGTCTCGTTAGGTCGCACCACGCCCACAATACGCACGTCAATGCCGTCGGCAACCTTGGCCGTCATAAAGTCGGCGTCGCCAGACATGTCAGTCCACATGCCGGTCTCTTCGTTTTTGCGATAGGCATCGGCCGGCGACAACACCTTAAACGTCGTGGACAGCGCATCGTCGTAGGTAAAGTCAGTGCCGGTCTCGGGCGTCCCGACCTTGCCGTCGGCCGTCATGGCGCTGTTGACCAGGTCGTTGAGCTCATCGATATCCAGCGCACCGATGCTATAGAGGGTGTAGTCGCCCACCGTTCCGCGGCTCGAAAGCACCATCACGGCCTCGTTGGCTGACGTAGGCCAATGGCCGGCAACAACATCGTACTGGCTGTCGAGCAGGCTCTGGTCGTCAATCATCTCGTTGAAGACCGACGTTCCCATGGATTCCATGCTCACCGTTGCCGCCGAGCTCGCACCTCCGCTCATGGCCTCAGTCATAGCGTTGGGAACAAGCCGAACGGGCTTCTCGTTGCCCTTGCCCGCACGATAGACGACCGGCGTCACGCCGTAGCCATACTGGATAGCGTTGACCTCTTTGTCGATACCGTCGCCGCCGGCATCGAGCCATGCCTTGAAGCTCGTCATATCGTTAGATTTAACACTTGCGAACATATCCTTTACGGCCGTGACCACAGGGATCTTATCGGTCCCCTGAGCCTTGCCGCCGGTAGCGCCATCGGACGAGTCCTCGCCCTTGGACGCCTCCTCATCGGTAGCCCCATGCCCGCCCATCATGGACGACAGGTCGTAATCCTGCTTGGAAATGGTGAGCGGGTAGCTCGAGAGCGTATCCTCCTCGACCTTTTTGATGTAGCCGTTTACGCCGTTGGAGAGCGCCAGAATCGCCGCGATACCGATGATGCCGATCGAACCAGCAAAGGCCGTCATAGCCGTACGGCCCTTCTTGGTCAAAAGGTTTCGCGCCGAAAGCCCCAGCGCTGTCACAAAGCTCATCGAGGTTTTGCGCGTGGGCTTGGCCTCGCGACACGCGGCCTCGGCAGCATCAAAGGGGTCGGAATCGTCGGTGATCTTGCCGTCCGCCAGGTTGACGATGCGCGTGGCGTACTGGTACGCCAGCTCGGGATTGTGCGTGACCATGATGACCAAACGATCGCGCGCAACATCCTTGAGCAAATCCATGACCTGTACGGATGTCGTTGAGTCCAAGGCGCCGGTCGGCTCGTCAGCCAGCACAATCTCGGGGTCATTGATCAGGGCGCGGGCAATGGCCACGCGCTGCATCTGCCCGCCCGAAAGCTGGCTCGGGCGCTTGTCAACGTGCTCGCCCAGACCGACTGCCTCGAGCGCCTTGCGCGCACGTTGGCGACGCTCGGCATGCCCCACGCCCGTGAGCGTAAGCGCCAACTCCACGTTTTCCAAAATGCTCTGATGCGGAATGAGGTTATAGCTCTGGAACACAAAGCCGATGCGATTATTGCGATAGGCATCCCAATCGCGGTCGTTGAAGTCCTTGGTCGAGATGCCGTCGATCAGCAGATCGCCCGAATCGAAATGATCGAGTCCACCGATGACGTTGAGCATCGTAGTTTTACCCGAACCCGAGGGACCCAGAATGGCTACGAACTCGTTATCGCGAAAAGACAGGCTTACGCTGTCGAGCGCTACCTGCGTAAACGACTGCGTAACGTACCTTTTGCAAATATCTCTGAGATCCAGCATGGACGGCAACCTCTCTCGCGCGGGCGCGCTCGCCCGCTCCCCCGCCGTTCACGTTCGGCGCGTTTGTCCTACTCTATCCTCATTTTTGGCCGATACCAGTGAGGAATGTAACGAACCGCGCCAAAAAAACGAACGGGACAGCACGCCGCATGGCGCACCACCCCGCATACAACATCCCCGATGCGACAAAGAGGCTGTCACTTTGTCACACCTTTGTCACATTCGGACTTACTGCTCGCTCTTAGCAAGCGCCTGATCGATCAGTTTATTGAGCGCCTCGCGCTGCTCAGCGGAGTTGATGCCGCCCATGATCGGCTCTCCCACAATGTTACCGTTCTGGTCGATCACGTAGGTGGTCGGGAACGAGTACAGGTTGGAGGTGAACTTTCCGGCCTCGCTGTCCGACTTAAACCAGATGTTCTTATACGTTACGCCCTTCTTGGAAAGCACGTCCTTGGCATCGGCCACCTCGTCTTTGTTGCCATCGAGCGTAAAGGAATTAACGCCCACGACCTGGCCGCCCTTCTCGGCAAGCTCCTTGTTGAGCTTCTCCAGATCGCCCAGCTCTCCCACGCACGGCTTGCAGGTGGTAAACCAGAAGTTCATGACGGTGACCTTGTTCTTGGAGAACAGCTCGTCGCTGTTTACATCGTTGCCGTCCAAGTCCTTGCCCTTAAAGCTGGGGAACTTCGTCTCCCCGCTCTCGCCGTTGGTCATGCCCGCGGTCGAGGCATCGACGCTCTCTCCCTCGCCGGGCGTGCTGCCACATCCGGGGAACTCCTTCTCCAGCGCCATGAGCTTGTCCTCGATCTCCTTGACCTGCTGCGCGCCGGCCTTAAGCGTCTTAAGCTCGTCAGCCGCAAACTGATCCTTGGCGCCCTCGATGGTATCGAGCAAGAAGTCACCGTAGTTCTTGCCGTCCTCAATCATGGGAGTGTCTTTGTTGGCCGCAAGGAACACCTTTTCCCATAGGGCGTTATCGCTCGCAAAGATCTCGTTTTCCTTTTGCAGCAGCTGCTGGTACAGCTCGGCCGCCTCCTCGGCACTCGACGGCTTTTGCGCTATGAGCTCGGCAATCTGCGCATCGCCGCTCGTGGCATCCTTCGCGTCGCCCTTGGGGGCAGAGCACGCCGCGAGAGTCAGCGCCAGCACGGGCAGCATCAACAGAGCCGCAATTTTTGACAGTTTCATGGTTCCTCCGTTTATATCGAAACTTATATAGGTACCTATTTGTTTTCGCGGGCTTGCGTGGACTGCGCGGGTTTGTCGCCCGTCACACCCAGCCCGTAGCGAAAGCTAATAGCATCGACGGGGCACGCGCCCACGCATTTGCCGCAACGAATGCACTCGGCATGGTCGGGCGTACGCGTAACGTCCACGTCCATCTGGCACACCTTGGCGCACTTGCCGCACGAGACGCATTTACAATGATCGACCTGAATCCCCAGCAACGACACCTTGTTCATGAGTGCATAAAATGCGCCGAGGGGGCAAATCCATTTACAGAAGGGGCGGTAGAACAGCACGCTCAGCACCGCAACCGCAATGAGGATCGCGAGCTTCCAGGTAAAGAGCTTTCCCAGCGCAGAGCGGATTCCCATGTTCATGATGGACAGCGGAATCGCGCCCTCGAGCACGCCCTGCGGGCAGATGTACTTGCAAAAGAACGGGTCGCCCATACCCACATCGTTGACCACCAAGACGGGCAGCAGCACCACGGCAAACAGCAGCACGGCATACTTGATGTACGTGAGCGGCTTGAGCTTTTTCGTGGAGAGCTTCTTGCTGGGAATCTTATGCAAAAGCTCTTGCAGCCATCCAAACGGGCACAAAAAGCCGCATACAAAACGTCCCAGCAGCACGCCGATTAGAATGAGCGTTCCGGTGACGTAATACGAAAAGCTAAACTTAGACGAGCCCACCACCGACTGAAACGACCCGATGGGACACGCACCCGAGGCCGCCGGACACGAGTAGCAGTTGAGCCCCGGCACGCAGACGGCTTTGCCCGCCCCCTGGTAGATGCCCCCCTTGGCAAAGTTAGGCAGGTGAATATTGGTCGCAAGCGTCGCCGCCGCCTGAATCAATCCGCGGAATCTCGCCAAAAGATGCGATGCAGTGTTTTTTCTTTTATCCAATTCCGATACACTCCAAGCACAGCCTGATTGCCTTGGCCAGCACGGCATCCGCTTCGCCGCGCATAATTCCAAAGCCAACCATGGCTACCCCAACGATCAGCAAAGCCACCTGCGCCACAGGCTTAATCGCTTTGAACAATCTGACCACTCCTTTCGTTTCGCGACCCATTGGACCATACCGACTATAAAATCCGTGTTAAGCGTGAATGACTATGCAAGGAGAACGTTATGCGCATCTTGGTCATCGAGGACGAGCGGGCACTGTGCGATGCGATCGCACGCAGCCTGCGCAACTTGGCCTATAGCGTCGACTGCTGCTACGACGGGCAGCAGGCCCTCGATCTGCTCGATGTCGAGACCTTTGATCTTGTCGTGCTCGACCTCAATCTCCCCCATGTCGACGGCATGACCGTGCTCAGGCAACTCAGGACAACTGATTGTGAGACCAAGGTGCTTGTGCTCTCGGCACGTGGCGAGGTCTCCGACAAGGTAGCGGGGCTCGATGCGGGCGCCAACGACTACCTCACCAAGCCGTTCCATCTTGACGAGCTGGCGGCACGTATACGCAGCCTCACGCTCAGGCGCTTTACGCAAAGCGACGTTGTCCTGACCTGTGGATCGCTGAGCTTTGACACCAAAGCGCGCCTCGCCTCCGTGGGCGGCGAGACCCTATCCCTCACGCGCAAGGAGACCGGCATCTTGGAATACCTGATGCTTAACCAGGGGCGGCCGGTGAGCCAGGAAGAGCTTATCGAGCATGTATGGGACAGCAGCGTCAACAGCTTTAGCAACGCGACCCGCGTGCACATCTCGTCGCTGCGCAAAAAGCTGCGCGGCGCGTTGGGGCACGACCCCATCCGCAACCGAATCGGCGAAGGCTACGTTATGGAGGACGGCAAATGAAGCGGCTGTCTCTGCAGTGGCGCATCACGTTGATGACGGCACTGCTGATATGTTCAACCTGCGTACTTATGAATTGCCTGCTTGGCTACTCCGGCATGCGCTACATGGACTCGATCGGCAATGAACTATCGGCGCACAGCAAGGTGGAGGCGGCCTCGCCCAGCTCATTTGACCCGACAAACAAAGAGCTCGACGACGCGCTGACCATCGTCGTGAACGACGCCCAAGAATCGTTTGGCGCGACGAGCTGGTATATAACTGCGGCGGTGACGCTGCTCGGCGGCGTGCTGGCCTACTTTGTAAGCGGACATGCGCTGCGGCCGTTGCGCTTCTTTGCGACGCAAGTCGAGAGCGTGCGGCCCGACACCCTCGCCGACACAAAAATCAGCGAGGACGTGCCCTCTGAACTCAGGCGCTGCAGCGCGTCGTTTAACGACATGATTGCCCGCCTTGACGAGGGATTTTCCGCACAAAGACAGTTTACGGGCAATGCGGCGCACGAGCTGCGCACGCCACTTGCGCTCATGCAGGCCCAGGTTGAGCTTTTTTGCGCCGAGCACCCCGACGCCGACGCCGATACAGCGAGCCTGCTCGGGCTGCTGCAGGAGCAGACCGAGCGGATGACGCACATGACAAAGACCCTGCTCGAGATGAGCGAGCTGCGCAGTGTCCCTTGCAACGATGCGATTGACCTGGCGCCGATGATCGAAGAAGTACTCACGGACCTGGCGCCCCTTGCCGAGCAAAAAGACATCACGCTTACAAGTGAGGGCGACGCGCAAACGATCGGCAGCGATACGCTAATCTATCGACTGCTGTTCAACTTGGCCGAAAACGCCATACGTTACAGCGCGCCCAACTCGACCGTGCAAATCAACGCCTGCGCCGAAGGCGACCGCGTGCTGCTACGCGTGCGCGACCAGGGGCCGGGCATTCCCGAGCAATACCAGACGAGCATCTTTCAGCCCTTCTTTCGCGTCGACAAATCGCGCAGCAGGGCATACGGCGGCGTGGGGCTGGGACTTGCGCTGGTCTGGGAGATTGCCGCGCTCCACGGCGGCTCCATCGAGGTCGAAGAGAGCTCGGAGCGCGGAACGACCATGCTCGTAACTCTTCCCGCGCATAACATCGAAGATGTGACAAAGGAACTGCCCCTTTGTCACATCTGTTAGTTCGCAGGATACGTGAGGCCCAAGATGCACGAAATTGGGCGAAGCGCCAGCAAAAAGCCCCCGCTTCCAAGCGGAAACGGGGGCTAGGTGAGTTAGCTTACTCCCACTCGACCGTGCCGACGGGCTTCGGCGTGAGGTCGTAGCAAACGCGGCAAATACCGGAGACCTCGGCGGTCACGCGAGCGGTAATGCGCTTGAGCAGCGCCCAGTCGAGCTCAGGTACCTCGGCGGTCATGACATCGACGGTGTTGATGCAGCGGATGATGCAGGGCCAGTCGTAGGCGCGCTTGCCCTCGCGCACGCCGGTAGCGCGGAAATCGGGCACGACGGCAAAATACTGCCAGATGGTCAGACCGGTTCATCCTGGGCATAGAAACCAAGCTGGTTGAAGGTAACCTGAGCAT
>USFK01000001.1 GCA_900553935.1 uncultured Collinsella sp. | reverse complement strand
AGGGGCATCTCTCATGCAAAAACTTTTGTCGGGTAAAGTCCGAGGTCAGTGGCGTTTTATACCGAGAAATTCAAAAAAGTTGAAAATTCATTACATATTTGCGTTGACTTTAGGTAACTAAAGTTTCATACTCCTTTTCAACCACTGGGGGATGTGAACACGCACGGATCGTTCACATCATGATTGAAGAGGATTTCTTAGACATGTTCACGCATCAGCTAAACATTATCAGCGTAGTAATTATCTGATGCGGGTTAGCACATACAGCTAGCCCGTACGATAACGGGCGGCTGATGAAGATGAGGGCCGTCGAGCGCAACCGACGGCCCTCATCTTTTATGTCTAGGAAGTTCTTTTTAGAGGAGGAAATGTAATGAACGGAGTTTTGCTCATGGTTGTGGCCGCGGCGGTGCTCGCCTGTGGCTATCTGGGCTACGGCCGCTGGCTGGCCAACAAGTGGGGCGTTGACAAAGAGGCCCTCACGCCGGCCAAGCGCATGAAGGACGGCAAGAGCTTCTCGCCCGTCTCCGCCTTTACCGCGTTCTCGCACCAGTTCAGCTCGATCTGCGGTGCTGGCCCTGTCACGGGTACGATCGTCGCCATGGCCTTTGGCTGGCTGCCCGTCGTGCTCTGGGTCCTCGTCGGCGGCATCTTCTTTGGCGCCGTCCACGACTTTGGTGCTCTGTACGCTTCGATGAAGAACAACGGCAAGTCCCTGGCCCAGCTCATCGAGAAATACATCGGCAAGACCGGCCGTCGCCTGTTCCTGCTGTTCTGCTGGCTGTTCTGCATCATCGTCATCGCCGCTTTCACCGACATGGTCTGCAAGACGTTCATGTTCACCTCGGTCGTTGACGCTTCTGGCGCTGCCACCGGTGCTATCGACTTCACCAAGTCCTATGCCGCCGGCTGCGCTGGTACCATCTCCATCCTGTTCACCTTCGTCGCTATCGCCTTTGGTTGGGCCCAGAAGAAGTTCAACCTCACCGGTGCTACCGAGTTCGTCACCGGCGTGGTCCTCATGGTTCTCATGTTTGCCGTCGGTATGCAGTTCCCGGTCTACCTGGATAAGTTCCAGTGGTTCGCCGTCGTCATGGTCTACCTGGTCTTCGCTGGCGCTATGCCCATCCAGATGCTCAAGACCCCGCGTGACTACCTCACTTCCATCATGATGATCGTCATGATCGTTTGCGCTGTCCTCGGTATCGTCGTCCTGGGTGTTAACGGCCAGGCCACCATCACCGCTCCGGCCTTTACCGGCTTCTCCAGCGCTTCTGGCATGATGTTCCCGGTCCTGTTTGTTTCCGTTGCCTGCGGTGCCCTCTCCGGCTTCCACAGCCTCGTTTCTTCTGGTACCTCCTCCAAGCAGGTCGAGAAGGAGCAGGACGCCGTCAAGGTCGGTTATGGCGCCATGATCGTCGAGTCCTTCGTCGGCATCCTTGCCATCATCGTCGCCGGCATCATGTTCTCCGACATGAACACCGCCGGTACCGGCGCCCTCAACGCCGGCGTCGCTTCCACCCCGTTCCAGATCTTCGCCGCTGGCATCTCCCGCGGTATGCAGGCCTTCGGTGTTGACGGCACGCTCGCTACCGTCTTCATGACCATGAACGTTTCCGCTCTGGCCCTGACCTCGCTCGACGCCGTCGCCCGCATCGCCCGCACCTCGTTCTCCGAGTTCTTTGCCCAGACCAACGACGCCCTGGCCATCGAGTCCAAGGCCGGCTACATGAAGGTTCTCGGCAACCCCTGGTTCGCCACGGTCGTCACCCTGCTTCCCGGTCTCGCCCTTGCCTTTGGTGGCTATGCCAACATCTGGCCGCTCTTTGGTGCTTCCAACCAGCTGCTCGGCGGTATGACCATGATCACCCTCGCCGTGTTCTGCAAGTGCACCGGCCGCAAGGGCTGGATGCTCTACGTGCCCGTCGCCTTCCTGCTCTGCTGCACCTTCACCTCGCTGGTCCAGAGCGCCATGGGCTGCATGACCGCCGTCCAGGCCTACGGTTTCTTCGGCACCATCCCGGCTACCGCCACCACGGCCGCCGTTTCCGTCGCCGCCACCAAGGGCCTGCAGCTCGTTTTCGCCGTCCTGCTGATGGTCCTGGGCCTCATCGTCGCCGTCAACTGCCTCAAGGAGTTCTTCGGCAAGGAGGCCGGCTCCATGCCTGATGAGGAGCCCGAGTGGTCCGAGATGGGCAAGGCCGAGTACGGTCGCGCCGCTGCCGCTGAAGCTCCTGCCGACGCCGAGGCCGCCAAGGCCTAGTCGGTCGGACGGGTTGAATCTCCCATCTATTTGACTCGGAAAGACCGGGTCCGCAATCAAGCGGACCCGGTCTTTTTTCTTGTGAGAACAGGTGGTGCAAGGGCGTTCTCGCAGATGTTTTGCGTGGATAGGCTCGTGCGTTGTACCATATGGACGTATATGTGTGCATATGAAAGGGGCCCCGTGGCCAAGACGGTATATTCCGATAATCAAAACAATGTCGATGCTCTGGCTGAGCGTCTGAGCAGCCAGACATCGCTTTCTGCCGAGCGCGCCAAGCTGGTTGCCTACGACCTGCTCTGCCGCAAGGCGCTCAAGATTAAGTCGAGCGCGCTGGCGCAGATTTTCCGCTCCGTCGATAAGGAATGCGACACCAAGGCGATGCGCGATGAGCTTATCGCGGCAAATATCGTGACCAAGATCGAGGGCAGCGGCATTAACGGGCGCCCGGCATTCTATACCATCAATGTCGAGATCCGCGATGCCCAGGAGCAGCCTGCCGAGTCCGTCGAAGATTTTGTCGTCGAGGATTCCGCTGACGTGCCTGCTGTGGAAGAAGCTGCTCCGCGTGAGCATGTCGATACCGATGAGTTGCTCGATGAGAACGTCGTGCGTGCCTTTACGGCCAAGGCAGGACGCGGCGGTTTTGGCGGGGGTGGCAAGCGCGATGCGCAGCGCCGCGCCCAGCAGGAGCGCTTCCGTCGTGCCGTTGCTCAAAAGGGTGAGACGGATGCCGAGGCTGTTGAGAACGAGGTTGCTGCCGAGTCGCAGAGGCCCGCGAAGGAGCAAAAGCCCGTGGAGGCCCAGGAGCCCCAGCGTCGCCGTGGTGCCCACTTTAAGGCTGCGCAGCAGGATGTCGCACATGAGGTTGAAGAGCCTTCCGAGGCTGCAGACGATGTTGAGGAGTCTGCCAAGAAGGCTCCGGGTTCATGCCGTCCCGGGCGTGGTTTTGCGAGGCGCGCGTATCCCGTAAGGCGTCAGGAGAAGGGCGAGCCGGCTCCGACCGCTCAGGCCGAGAAGGCCGAACAAACCGAGAAAACCGTTGAGCCGGCGGCTCGCGAGCAGAAGTCTGTTGAGCCGCAGCTTGAGGTTGCTGCCGAGGCCAAGGGCGAGCAGCCTACTGATGGGCAGACGGAGCAGGGCGCGTCGAGCAGGCCTCGCCGCCGTCGCCATCGCGGGGGTCGCAGTTCCCATGCCGAGACTGCAGCCGAGAAGACCACGCCGCAGGACGAGGATGCGAAGGCCGAGGTTTCTTCGGGGCAGCCTAAGCGCCAGCCGGCGAAGGAGAGCAAGTCCGATCGTCCGCAGAAGCAGGCGTCTATGCCGAAGCGCGAGCGCAATTCCCAAGGCGATTCTAAGCGCAGGTCTCAGAAGAAGCCGGAGTCTGCCGCAGCAGATGCTGCTGCCCAGCAGCCCGAGTCGGCCGTCCACGGCGAGGTATCGGCGTTTGCCCTTGCCCGCGTTTTAGGCAGGCAGCTGCTCAAAGTTGTCCCTACGCCTACGGCGCTCTCTAAGATCAAGGAGCAGCAGACACAGATCGTAAAGGTCGAGGGCAAGGACGGCAAAAAGGCTCCGCAGCGCACTCAGCACAACGAGATGTCCAACCGCAAGATTGCCGAGGAAATCGCAATCATCCAGGCTTGGATCGAGCAAAACCGAGGTGCCGATACGCCGGTTGCCTCGCGCCGCCAGCGTGCCTACCAGATTTTTAACGACGAGAAGGCTTTTGACGGCAAGCACGGCGAGCGTCTAATTCGGCGTATGACCGAAAAGGGCATCAGCATGCAGGCGATTAAGGTCGCCCCCAACCGCCCCGTGCACTTTACGGGTTTCTTTACGCTGGGCGCCGATAAGCCGTTCATTATGGTCGAGAACCTGGACACCTATGACGAGATCGTCAAGCTCCTGCGCGGCCGCAAGCACGCTAAGCTCTTTGGCATCAAGGTTGCCGGCGTGATTTTTGGCGGCGGATGCAAGGCGAGCGTCTCGCATGCCCTGGACGATTATCTGGCTGAGATCGGCTATCGCTTTAACTACGTCTACTACGTGGGCGATATCGACCGCGAGGGCGCGCGCATCGTCGAGCAGGCTCGCAATGCCAATGTGGTTGAGATTCGCCTGCATGCCGGCATGTACCGCGCCATGCTCGCCGAGCATAAGCGTCGCGTGAAGGCCGGCGGCGAGTGCGAGCCCGCGGCTGCCAACCAGGGCGTGCCGCAGAACTTGGCGGCGACGATCAAGGATCTGCCCATGGTCACGCGCGTGCAGTTCCGCAATGTGCTGCGCGAGGGCGGGCGCATTCCGCAGGAGATTCTGATGACCGCCGACTATCGGGATGGCGACTCGGGAAGCTTCGACCGCATGCTTAACAACTAAATTCCGCCGGCCCCGGGAGAGCGGGGACACCGGCTTAGGTTTATCGCGAGTTCCGCACGAACAGGAGGCCACTTAATGTGGCCTCCGTCGTGAGCAGGACTGTAGAGCAGCAAATTAAACTCCGCACCGGGCGCCACCCAGCCGGGTGCTCCAACCTAGTGCTCCATACGTGCTTTCCGTCTTGCGCAGGACTGTAGAGCAGGAAACTTAATTCCGCGCCGCTCCCCGCCCGCGCCGGGCAACCCCAACCTTGTGCTCCATCAAGGTAAAGTGTATGATTCTGGACGTTACATGACTCACTTTACCTAACTAAAGTGCTATCGAGGGGGAATACCATGAATACCGATATGTCTCGTCGTCAGTTTGTTGGTCTAGCCGGCTCGCTCGCCACGGTGCTTGGCCTTGGTCTTGTCGGCTGCGGCGGTGGTGCTGGCAAGGGCTCCGCTGCTGGTTCTGCCGCGGCCAAGGATGTGAAGGGCGCCGCGGAGTCCAAGAAGCTCGTGGTGGGCTTTGACAAGTCCTACCCTCCGTACGGCTTTGTGGGCGATGACGGCGAGTACACGGGCTTTGACCTTGACCTTGCCAAGGCCGTTGCCGATAAGCAGGGCTGGGATGTCGATTACGAGGCCATCGATTGGGATGCCAAGGACACGCTGCTCAACTCCGGCGCCATCAACTGCATCTGGAACGGCTTTACCATGGAGGGCCGTGAGGACGGCTACACGTTCTCCGAGCCGTACATGCTCAACGAGCAAGTGCTCGTGGTCAAGAAGGACGCGGGTATCAAGAGCTGGGACGATCTCGCTGGCAAGACCGTGATCACTCAGACCGATTCCGCTGCGCAGGATGTGCTCGAGGGCGACCAGAAGGATCTGGCCGCGACGTTTGCCACGCTCGATACCATCGGCGAGTACAACACGGCCTTTATGCAGCTCGAGAGCGGCGCGGTCGATGCCGTGGCTTGCGACCTTTCGATTGCCCAGTATCAGCTTGCCGCCAAGCCCGATGCCTATACGCAGCTCGACAAGCCGCTGTCCAGCGAGCACTACGCCGTCGGCTTTAAGAAGGGCGACACCAAGTCGGCCGATGCTGTAACCGAGTCACTCAAGGCGCTCTACGAGGGCGGCACGGTCAAGGACCTGTGCGATAAGTATTCAAGCTATGGTCTTTCCTTCGACAACTGGGTGCTCAAATAGCGGCTTTCCCAGGCACCCGATTTTGCCGTTCAAACCGTCGCTTGCGTACATTTAGTACGCGGCGCTCCTCTTTCACGGCAAACTCGGGCACCTGGAAAACCCGCTTTAGCATTGGGTTCGCTGTTCCGTTACTGTGAAAGAGAGCTTGGGTTGTCTATTCAGGTCATGATGCAGATGCTTGGCCAGGGATTCTTGGTCAGCTTGCAGCTGTTTGTGCTGACGCTGTTGGGGTCGATTCCGCTGGGAATTCCCGTGGCGTTTATGCGCATGAGCAAAATTGCGCCGCTTCGCTGGATTGCGCGCATCTATATTTCGGTCATGCGCGGCACGCCGCTTATGCTGCAGATGTTTGCGATCTACTTTGCCCCGTACTACGTGTTTGGCATCTCGCTCACGCCCGATTCCAAATGGACGGCGTGCGTCGTGGCATTCATCATCAACTACGCCGGCTACTTTGCCGAGATCTATCGCTCGGGCCTGCAGTCGATCCCGCGCGGTCAATATGAGGCCGCCGAGGTGCTGGGCTACTCGCGTCTGCAGACGTTTCTGTATATCGTGATGCCGCAGGTCGCCAAGCGTATTCTGCCGGCGATGGGCAACGAGATCATCACGCTGGTCAAGGACACATCGCTGGCGTTTGCCATCGGCGTGGGGGAGATGTTCTCGACGGCCAAGGCGCTGGTTGCCTCGCAAGTGAGCATGGTGCCGTTTGCGATCGCGGCGCTGATTTACTGGGTCTTTAACTTTGTGGTCGAGATGCTGCTGGGCGCCGCCGAAAAGAAGCTGGACTATTATCATGACTAGATCGTTCCGCCGTTCTAGCGAACGGCGGACTGCTCGACGCTGCGCGCGTGCCTGACGGCCAATCTGCTCCTCAAACCGTCGCTTGCGTACAGAAGTACGCGGCGCTCCTCTTTCGAAGCACATTGTCTCGTCAGCCACACGCTCGCTGACTTCTCAAACACATGGAGGTTCCCGTGTCCGGAACGGTAATGATGATAACGAACGCGCGCAAGGCGTTTGGCGGCAATGAGGTGCTCAAGGATATCTCACTCGAAGTCAAGCGCGGTGAGGTCGTGGCGATTATCGGGCCTTCGGGTGGCGGTAAGTCCACGCTGCTGCGGTGTGCCACGCTGCTCGAGACACTCGACGGAGGCTCGCTCTCGTTTGGCGACCTTGCCGTTGCGACGGATGTGGGTTCGGGCGCGGTCTATGCGAAGGGCGATGTGCCCAAGCAGGCGCGCTCGCGATTCGGCCTGGTGTTCCAAAATTACAACCTGTTCCCGCACTATACGGTGATGAAAAACATCACCGATGCTCCGATTCGCGTGCTCAAGCGCCCGCGCGAGCAGGCGGAGGCGCGTGCGCATGAGTTGATCGCGCAGATGGGGCTTACGGGCAACGAGAACAAGGTGCCGTGTGAGCTTTCGGGCGGTCAGCAGCAGCGCGTGAGTATTGCCCGCGCCCTGGCACTCGACCCGGAAATCTTATTCTTTGACGAGCCGACTTCGGCGCTCGATCCCGAGCTGACGGCCGAGGTGCTGCGTGTCATTAAGGACCTGGCGGCGCAGAATATGACGATGGTAATCGTGACCCACGCAATGCAGTTTGCGCGCGATGTTGCCGACCGCGTGGTCTTTATGGACGGCGGTCGCATTGTCGAGGAGGGACCTGCCGAGCAGGTTATCGACCATCCGCGCGAGCAGCGCACGCGTGAGTTCTTGAGCCGTATCGAGGGATAGACTCAGGTATTTACTCAACTATTAATTGAGGCAATTGAGGCGAAGCCGCCACAGGTCTTACGGTCTGTGGCGGCTTTTTGTTTACATCGACGGGGTTCAATAATTGCCTCACAAGCTTGTCTCTTCCTCTCGCCGTCTGTATTCATACGCGTGCCGAAAGGCGTGCATGGACAGCCGCCCGTGAGGGTAGGGTGGTGGCATAGGACATTTGGAGGGTGAGTCGGCTCGGCTGCCGACCATGCTGCTCCTGGGACGGCACCGACCGCGAACTCTCCCCGTTGGCGTCGCGCATTGCGCGCGGCCCTGCAAGGAGGTCATCATGGGTGCTCCCAAGACCGGTAACGTAAGGAACGTGGTGCTCGTAGGCCAAGGCGGGGTGGGCAAGACTTCACTCGCCGAAGCCATGCTCCACCTTTCCGGCAAGACCGCCCGCCTGGGCGGCCACGACGGCACCAAGCCCACGCTCGACTATGACCCCGAAGAGGTCAAGCGTGCATTTTCCATCTCGACGACCATTGCGCCGATAGACTGGAAGGGCGCGCGCATCAATGTGCTCGATGCCCCGTGCTATCCCGATTTTATCGGCGACGCCTATGCCGCGATGAGCGTCTGCGAGACGGCTCTGTTTGTGGTCGACGCCGAGGCCGGCCCGCAGCCTACAACGGTTAAACTCTGGTATGCCGCCGAGGACCTGCGTCTGGCGCGTGCGGTGTTTGTAAACCGCCTGTCGCGCTCCGAGGCCAGCTTTGCGACTACGATGGACCTGCTGCAGGAGCGCTTTGGTACGCGCCTGGGCGCCGTGACCCTTCCCTGGGGCGAGGGCGAGGACTTTGACGGCATCATCGACCTGGTGCGCATGAAGGCACGCCACTGCAACGGCGCCGAGGCCGTTGAGTCGGAGATTCCCGAGGAGTATCGTGCCCAGGCCGAGGAAGCCCATGACCATCTGTGCGAGCTGGTGGCCGAGGCTGACGACGAACTGATGATGAAGTACTTGGAAGGCGAGGAGACGCTGACGCAGGAGGAGCTCGAGGGCCTGCTGTCGAAGGCGATTGCCGAGCGCATCTTTGTGCCGGTCTTTGCGGGCGATTGCATTAAGGAGCAGGGCATCAACTCGCTGATGGACGACATCGCCACGTACTTCCCGGCGCCGACCGACTACGGCGAGATGCCGCTCATCGACGGTGATTCGCTTAAGATCTCGAGTGACGATGACCGTCCGGTGGCGTTTGTGTTTAAGACGCTGGCCGACCCGCAGCAGGGCCGCATCAGCTTTATCAAGGTGCTGACGGGCACGCTTGAGCCGGGTCTTGAGCTGATCAACGCCCGCACGCGCAAGAGCGACCGTCTGGCTCACCTGTATGTGATGTGCGGCCGCGACATGACCGAGGTCGGGCACGCCTATGCCGGCGATATCATCGTGGCACCCAAGCTGGCGGCCGAGACGGGCGATACGCTCTCGATCACCGGCAAGGTTGAGGCTGCGGCGTTTAAGTTCCCCAACTCGCAGTACCGCATTGCCATCGAGGCCGAGAACCGTGGCGACGAGGAGAAGCTCTACACGTTTATCGAGAAGGCTTGCAAGGCCGATCCGACCATGAGCATCGATCGCGACGAGGAGACCGGCCAGACCATCATTTCGGCAGTGGGCGAGGCGCAGGTTTCGGTGCTGCTCAGCCGTCTGGAGGACCGCACCAAGGTCGCCGCCAAGAGCGTGCCGATCCGTATTCCGTATCGCGAGACCATCCGCCGCACGGCGAGCGCCCAGGGTCGCCACAAGAAGCAGACCGGCGGCGCCGGCCAGTATGGTGACTGCTGGCTGCGTGTGGAGCCGATGATTACCGCCGACGGTACGAGCGACGGTTATGAGTTCGTAGACGAGGTCGTGGGCGGCCGCATTCCGCGCTCGCTGATCCCTGCCGTGGACAAGGGCGTCCAGGAGACTATGAAGGACGGCATCATCGCCGGCTACCCGCTCACGGGCATTCGCGTGGCTGTGTACGATGGCTCGTATCACAGCGTCGACTCCAACGAGATGGCGTTCCGCGCGGCGGCTCGCATCGGCCTGCGCAAGGCATGCGCCGATGCCGATCCAGTGGTGCTGGAGCCTATCGAGGAAATCACGGTGACGATCCCCGAGAGCTACGCCGGCGCCGTGATGGGCGACATCTCGGCCTCGCGCGGTCGCGTGACGGGCATGGAGACCGATGAGCGCGGAGACACCGTGGTCATTGCCCAGGCGCCGCTGGCCGAGCTGACGGATTACTCGACGCGCCTGCGCTCCATCACGCGCGGCACGGGTGACTTTACCATGAAGCCCGCGGGCTATGAGCAGGTGCCCTATGACGTTCAGGCCAAGCTGGTCGAGCGCTATGAGGAGGGCCGCGCCAAGTAACTAGACGATAAAAAACCGCCGCGATGGGGTAGTTCCGTTGTGGCGGCTTTTTCGGCGGGCGAGGTGCCCGCCCCAACATCTGTGGGGCGGGCACCTTTTTGTGCCGTTGCAGTAGAGAAAAGTCCTCCTTTGCTAGAATAAACGTATATAGACGTCTACTTGAACAGGGAGGCAATATGTACGAGGCGGTTATCTTCGATATGGATGGGCTTATGTTTGACACCGAGCCTATCTGGGCTTCTTGTTGGCCTAAGACCGCAATCGAATTTGGGGTTGAGTGCAAGGAGGGCCTTGCGGACGCCATGCGCGGAACCAATGGAGCTGAGGCCGTATCCATTATTCGCGAATGGTATGGTGGCGAAGTCGACCCCAAGGCATTTGTTGATCGTTTTTACGAAATAGCCCATGAAGCATTGGCCCATGGCGCAGAGAAAAAACCTGGATTGGATAGGCTTCTCGAGTATCTCAAGACTGAAGGGATTCCGATGGCGGTTGCCTCCTCGTCGAGCAGGGAGATGATCAAGGCCAACCTGATAAGGGGAGGAATACTTCCATATTTTGATTCGATCGTTTCTGGTATCGAGGTCGAGCATGCCAAGCCCTATCCTGACGTCTTTTTAAAAGCGGCGGACGAGCTAGGGGTGCCGCCGCAAAAATCCCTCGTCTTGGAGGATTCCTATAACGGGGTGCGCGCGGGCTTTACAGGAGGTTTTCACACCGTCATGGTTCCTGATCTCTCCGAGCCAACAGAAGAGATGGAAAGATTAGCCACGGCGATTGTCCTGAACCTTAATGATGTTGTCGACATGCTGGCAAGCGGAACATTGGGGTAAACAGGTTGAACGATGGGCTGTCGAGTGTTTCTCGGCAGCCCTTTTTCTAATTCGAGACATTTAACGCTATGCGCAAGAATCAAAAAGGTATATAGTCGTCTATAAACAGGTACATAGACGTCTATATAAGTATCTGGAACGTAAACTCAACTCGAATTGCCGTAACCCGGTTGGAGGAATCATGGCAGTTGTAACTTCGACTGAGCTGATCCAGATTGCACGCAAGAACGGATGGCTCCTTCCCGCATATAACACGACCAATATGGAGATGACCCTGGGTATCTTGGACGGATTGCAGAAGGCTGGCATGCCGGGCATCCTCCAGATCGCCCCTACCAACGTTAAGCTTTCCGATTACGGCATGATCGCCTCTATCGTTAAACGCGCGGCGGAGGACTATATCGTTCCCACGTGCCTGCATCTTGACCACGGCAAGACGCTCGAGGATGTTCGACAGGCGGTTCAGGCCGGCTTTACCTCCGTTATGATCGACGGTGCCGCGTTGCCCTTTGAGGAGAACATTCGCTTCTCGCGCCGGGCAGTTGACTACTGCCATTGCTACGGCGTGCCCGTTGAGGCTGAGCTCGGCGCCATCAAGGGCAAAGAAGACGATCATGTTTCCGAGGCGGATCTTAAGACCGACCCCGATCAGGTTTGCGAGTTTGTGGAGCGCACGGGCTGCGACCTGTTGGCCGTGTCTATCGGCAACGTTCACGGCCTTGAGGATACGCCGCGCATCGATTTGCCGCTGCTTGAGAAGCTTGCCGAGGTGTCTCCGTGTCCCCTCGTTCTTCATGGTGGCTCGGGCATTCCCTATGAGACCATCCACGCTATGCAGCCGCACAAGATGTCCAAGATCAACATCGCAAGCGACCTGCGCAAGGCCTACATCACGACGGTTGGCAAGGCGTACGAGGCAAACAACAACGAGCATAATCTCGCCAAGGTACTGATTGATACACGTAAGGCAGTTGCGGACGTTGCTTACAAGACGACGCGCGCCATCAACGGCATCGCTGAGTAGCGCGGAATTACGAACATGGATGAGGCGATAATGGGTGCGCTCTACCTTGGTGTCGATGTGGGCACGTCATCGGTGAAGCTCACGTGCATTGATGAAGGCGGAAAAGTTGTCGCGACTGCGAGCGAGGCTTACGAGTGCTCTGAGCCTCATCCCGGTTGGCGGGAAATCAATCCCGAGACATGGTGGATCGCCATTTGCTCTGCATGCTCCCTGCTTGGAAAGAAAGTTGACCTGTCTCTAATAAAAGGCGTTGGCGCTACCGGGCAGATGCATACGACGGTCTTGATCGATGCCGATGGGGTGCCAACGTGTCCCGCCATAATGTGGAACGACCAGCGCACGATTGACGCTGTCTTTACCGAGAAACAGTGGGCGCTGTCTGCGGGCTATCCTAGGGTCGCCAGCTTTCTTTCGACTGGGGTTCCGGCGATTAACCTTGCATGGATAGCTAAGAATAATCCTGAGGGCCTTTCAAAGAGCGAAGTGTTTCTTTCGGTTTCAGATTGGATTGCTCTCAAGTTTGGCGGGCGTGCTGGTACGGACTATTGTGGGGCTTCGACAACAGGGCTCTACGATAACGAGAGGCAAGCTTGGATCGGTGAGGTCTGCGAGCATTTTGGAATCCCCGAGTCGTTGCTTCCCGTTGTCGAGCCTTCCGATGCCGTAATTGGGACCGTGGTTGAGAGAGCTTCAGGCGAGACGGGAATTCCCGCAGGTGCCATGATCGTGAGGGGAACGGGCGACAATCCCGCGGCAGCGATCTGCACGGGATGCCTTTTGGAGGGCGCCCCCACCATCTCACTTGGAACAAGCGGCGTGCTGCTGTATTCATCTGAGGGAGTTGACCTTCCGGCTGTTGGCAAGCCCGTGTTGTTCAAGTGGGGAAATACCCTTAAGACCCAAATTCAGCTGAGTATCAGATCGTGCGGCGGTGCCAAGGAATGGTGGTACGGGCAGATTCTAAGCAGTGAGTCCTACGATTTGGAGGACAAGGCCGTCGAGGACCCCTTCTACGACATGAGGGATCTCATGTTCTACCCCCATCTATCGGGAGAAAAAGTCCTGCACGGTTGCCCGTCGGTACGCGGTGCCTTTCTGGGGCTTGATCTTGACACGACTCGTTCCGAGCTCGAAAGGGCTCTGATGGAGGGCACGGCGTATGCCTTAAGGGAGCTCAAGGAGTCCGTGGGCCATTCGGAAGAGTGGCGCAGCATCAGGCTCATTGGAGGAGGGGCCAAGAACGATTTTTGGGCGCAAACGCTCTCCAACGTGTTGGGGGTCAATATGGTGCGGATGGAATCCTCCGGCGCCGGTCAGGGCGCGGCGCTGCTGGCTCTCTCGGCTTCTTGCGGCCAAGACTTGACGGCGGTTGCCGCAGGGGTCTGCAGAAAACTCGATTCCATTGAAAAAAACGACAGGGCCCATGAGCTCTACGATGCGCGTTTTAGCAGGTATATGCGTATATTTGAGGCACTCCAAATTATCTATGAGCTAAATAGCGCGTAGCCGTTTGTCTTGTAAAATCTACCGTTCACCGAAAGGAATGCGAGAAGGCAACTCGAATAGCGGTCCCTTTGTAAGATATAGACAACCGTAGACAACCATGAGCGTATATGGCCGATTGAAAAGGAGGAGGGGGCGCTCAGGTAGAACGATAGAAGTAACGAACATTAACTAAGGAGAATGAAAATGGGAGCAGTAAACGATTTCCTTATCTTCCTTGCGGAGGGCTTTACCGGCCTGTTTAATGCGGCTGGTGATCAGTTTGCCTCGTTTATTACGGGCATGATCCCCATGCTGATCTGCCTGATCCTTACGATCAAGGCAGTCATCCAGCTGATCGGCGAGGAGCGCGTCTATGGGTTCATGAAGAAGTGCACCAAGTATGCAGTTCTCCGCTATACCCTCATCCCGTTCCTTTGCACTTTCTTCCTCTGCAATCCGATGGCATACACCTTTGGTGTGTTTGTCGAGGAGGACTACAAGCCCGCATTCTACGATGCGGTCGTGTCCATGATGCACCCCATCGTTGGCCTTTTCCCGCACGCTAACTCTTCCGAGCTCTTTGTTTGGCTTGGTATCTCGGCCGGCTACGAGGCACTGGGAAAGAACTCCTCCGAGCTTGCTATCCGCTTCCTCATTGTTGGTCTAATCGTCTGCCTGATCAAGGGCATTGTCACCGAGAAGCTGTACCTCATCATGAAGAAGCGCAACGAAGCTAAGCTTGCCGCCTAGTAGTTCAGCGCAAAAGGAGAGTCTAAATCATGAGTGAATTCAAAAGCGTAAAGGCGTCCCACGGCGGCAACGGTTGGGGCGGTCCCCTCATCATTACCCCCACGGCCGAGAAGCCTTATGTTCTGAGCGTGACCCTGGGTGGCATCAGCCCGGTCGCCCTTCGCATTGCGGAGCTTACCGGCGCCGAGGCGCACGACCAGTTTAAGGACCCGATCGAGACCGATCAGGCATGCGCCGTTGTCATCGACTGCGCCGGCGTGGCTCGCTGCGGCACCTATCCCAAGATGGGCCTTAAGACGCTGAACATCAAGCCCGGTTCTCCGTCTGGTCCTCTGGCCCAGTTCATCACCGAGGATCTCTTTGCATCTGACGTCAATCCCGATTGCATCGTCCTTGCCGATGCGGCCGATGTTCCCGCTGAGCCGGTAAAGGCCGAGAAGGCACACGAGGAGACGACGAAGGAAAACGTCCACGCCAAGATCGCCGAGGGACGTGCCGAGCTCGCATCCAAGGAGTCTAACGGCTTCATGGACGTTGTCTCCAAGATCGGCACCGGTGTCGGCCGCGTTATCAGCATCATCTACCAGGCTGCGCGCGATACCGTGAACGATGTTATCCGCAACATCATCCCCTTCATGGCGTTCGTCTCGGTTCTGATCGGCATCATCAACTACACCGGCTTCGCAAACGTTCTCGCTGGCGTCCTTACGCCTCTCGCGGGCTCGCTGCCCGGCATGCTGGCGATCGGCATGTTCTGCTCGATTCCGTTCCTCTCGCCGTTGATCTGCCCGGGCGCAATCATCGCCTCCGTGCTTTCCGTCCTCGTTGGCAACCAGATCGCCAACGGCACGATTCCTGCCAACTTTGCCCTTCCCGGCTTCTTTGCTGTCAATTGCCAGGTTGGTTCCGATTTTGCCCCCGTTGGCATGACCCTCATGGAGGCAAAGCCCGAGACGATCGAGATCGGTTACCCTGCGTTCCTGTTTGGTAAGCTGATCACTACCCCGATCCAGATTGTTCTTGCCTACGTACTGTCCTTCGGCCTGTAAACTGAATGCTTTGAGAGGGAAAGGCCTGCTATGCTCAACGCGCTCATTACAATAGCCTTCTTTATCCTTGTGTGGCTTGCTGGGACATTTACCCAGTATCGCTATTGGAGGAAGGTTCGCATCCTTATCCATGAGCACGCTCGTGATCATGAGGGATACTTGGGCACGGGTATGTGCAAGGTTAGCTTTAGCCGAAAAGCGTTTGTGATGATTCTGACGGATCATGACGGCGTGATTACCGGTTGCTATGAGCTCAAGGGCCTCTCCCTCAAACCGGAGTTTTCGGAGATGGGCGAGATGCTGGGGCTGAATATCGAGACGGCTCTGGACCATTTGGCCAACGAAAGCTATCACGATGCTTTTGCCCAGGCTATTCGTGTTATTGACAGGTCGATGACTGCGTCTGCAGCGTAACTAAGATAGGAGAAATCAAATGTACAAGGTTACGGTCACTGAGATTGGCTCGTTTGTTGAGGAGCTTCTCAACGAGAAGATGGTGGTCTTGTTTGGCCCGACTGCTCCTGCGGAGTTGCGTGACATTTGCGTCGTTCACGATGGGGTCCCCACGGAGAATAACGTGCTCGTCGAGGGCGGCACTATCTCTATCGGCGACCAGGTCTACACGATTAAGGAGTTTGGTGAGGCCGCAAATGAGAACATGGGAGGACTCGGTCATCTGACCATTGCGTTCGATGGTGAGCGAGAGCTGCTTCCCGGAACTGTTCTCGTGGCGCCCAGCACGCTTCCCAAACTGGAGGCCGGCATTGAGATCAGCTTTAATAGCTAACTCGCTCGGTTTGGCAGGCCATGTATTAGTCGGAAAGGACGTGTTCCCTTGAAACGTTCCGATTTAAAACTGCCACTTTTTACAGTCAGTCCTAAGACCTATCTGCTTGGCGACGATTCGATCGCAGCGGCCCACCTTACGGATGAGATTGCAAAAGGGCGAAATCATTCGATTTTCTGGACCGCCCCCGTTCCTGAGCTCTGCGCGGTTGCAAAGGATCTGAAATTTGCAATTCCAACGGCGCAGCACGCCGATCTCATCGGCGATGGAAAGGGAATGGGACTGACGCCTCTTGAGTCGCTTAAGAGCGCGGGAGTTCGAGCTGTCTTTCTTAATCACACGGCACACCCCCTGGCCGTTGACAAGCTGGCGGCAACGATTGATCGCGCTCGTGAGCTTGAGATTCTAACCATTGTTGCGGCCGATAGTGTCACCGAATCCAAGGCGGTTGCAGCAATGAACCCGGATGTGATTCTTTGCGAGCCGAGCAGCCTGGTGGGTACGGGTCATACAAGCGGTGATGATTACATCGCAGAGACCATTGCCGCCGTTCGGTCCATTAATCCCGACATCGTTATCATGGAGGGAGCGGGAATCAGGTGTGGAGACGATGTTCGTCGCCTGATCGGGCTTGGCGCGCAGGGTACCGGCATTTCGAGCGCCCTGGCGATTACGGATGACAGGACGGCGTTGCTTACAGAGCTGTTTGACGCGCTGGACTAAATCCGCTTACTAAGAAGGCGAACCCACGGGTTCGCCTTCTTGCGTTTTGGAATCTTGTTGGGAGCAACGCTGTCGCGCCCAAGAGGTTTAATGGCGGCGCTGAAAAACGGTGCCAAGTTGAAATCTGCTGGATTTAAGCCACACGCGCGCATATTCAATTGCGGAGTCATTGTCCAGGTAGACTGTTTGAAGCTGCTGAAGAAGTGGGGATTGCGTAGAGAGACCGAGCGCATTCGCGCGTCGGGTGTCTGCGAGCTTTGCCACAAAGGAGGTCTTCGAGTATTCGATCTGGTGGCCAGAGAGCCGCTCGATAATCGCAAAAAGGCCCTCGTTGACAAAGTCGGCCGTCTCTATGCCTGGGACAAGCGCCATGTTGATGTTGTTCTCGATAAACATGACGGGCTCGCCCTCAACGCTGCGTACGCGCTCAAGATGGAGATAATTGGAGCCTTCGGCAATGCCGAGGTGCTTGGAGATGTCTTCATCGCATTTGCAAACTTTGCAATCGAGAATGCTGGTTTCGAAAGAAAGGCCCTGCTCGCTTAAAGACTCGGAGAAAGAGATAAGGCCTTCAGTAAGGGGGAAAGAGATGTCTTTGGACTTAACGTAAGTTCCCTTTCCCTGAATTTGCTCAAGTAGACCCTCATCAACAAGCTTTGAAATGGCCTTTTTGATGCTGCCGCGGCTAACGCCGAGCGTGCTCATAAGGTCGACCTCCGACGGGATTTTGGATGCCTCTTCCCAAGCTCCCGAGGCGATGTTCTCGCGCAGATATTCGACCACTTGCATATAGATGGGGGTGGCACAGTCCTTTTTAATAAATGAGTCGTTGACGCGATTGGTCACAGTATCTCCTGATTACTTTGAAGCAAAATTGCCTTTATTTTACGTTGTTCTGCAGCGTTAACCTATTGAGATTGTAATTGCAAAGAATAAATTACGTATTTAGTGTGCGGCTTCTGCTGCCTTGGGCGCCTGTTCGAAATCAGCGACTTTGGCGCGATGCTGTAGGGGATAGAGGCCGTGCGGAGTCTATTCGGTTCAGGATGCGGCATTGCCGTTATCGAAAAAAGCACCAAGGGGCCGTCCCTCGGTGGTGGTTTTTGCCTTGGGTTATGGATTGTGGTTAGTCCCCGTTGGCTTGGTTTTTGCCGGTGGCGTAGTCGATCTGCACATGCGGTTGCAGGTTATAACAGTACACGTGGAAGCACAACGTCTTGCCGTGATCCTCGACCGATTGGGCCTCAAGGCGCACGCCGCGGCAGAGAAGTTCCTCTTCGTTGTACATGGGCGTGACGCGGTAGAGCACATGGTTACCAGTGTCGCGGATGTAGTCGAGGATCTGCTCCTCAAAGGGCAGCATGCCCGTCTCGTTGAGATAACGCGTGCCGGTCAGGAGATTTTTGCGGTTGGCGTTTTCGCCGCAGAGCGACCAAGCGATAAGGTGGCAGCGGTTATAGAGGCTCTGGCCTGGAATAAAGTCGTAGCGCTGCTGGTGCCATCCGGCGGGGTGGATACGCGAGATATCGCCGCGCTTGCCCTGACCGAGCGATTCGGGTCCTATGCAGGCGAGTGCTTTGCGGGTACGGCCCAGGCTGTCGAGTTTAGAGAACTTCTTAAAGCAGCCTTCTTCGGTGGCGCGCTCGTATTCATCGAGCGTGAACGACGGCGTGCCGAGCGAGTGCGTACCATCGGCGCGAAGGGCGACGTAGGGGTTACCGGAGTAGTCGGGAATGCTGGTGAGGTATACGCCGCGCGCGCGGTCTTGATCGGAATTTTCGACTTCATCAATGGGGATGGCAGTGCTATCTGCGGAAGCGTCGTCGCCGGTGCCGGTTGTGGTGGATTCGGAGCCATCGCCGGAGTCCTCGGAGCTTGCCGTCCCCGATTCGAGCCGGGCGACCAGGTCCGCCTCGTCGTCGGTGCGGCTGGGGCTCTCGTTTTGCTTCTCGGCCAGGGCCGCCGCCTGCTCATCGCTTTGCGGCGACAGCAGCTTGGGCGCCCCGTCGAGCGATCCCGTAAACAGCGCAAATCCCAGCACCACGGCGGTGCCGATGGAAAGTACTTGCTTGTAGGCGGACTTGCGCGACATGGGGGCTCCTGGTTGTTCGGTTGCGAATCTACCAGTCTAGCAGGAGACGCTGCAGGTCGTTTACCCAGATAAAACCTGCCAAAATAAACCTGTCCCTTTTTGGTAGGTTAAACGGCGTAACTTAAAGGTTCATGTTGCCGTGGATGTAGGGAGTTACCTCGGGGGAGATATGGCCGCAGCCCAGCTCGCGCAGCGCGGACTCGATGGCGGCGGGAAGCGGGGCCTTGCCCTCGTCGTTGACCGCGGTACTGCCGAGGGCGGCGATCTTGGCGACGTCTGCCGGCGCTGCCTCGATATGCATGCAGCCGCCAACAAGGCGTGCGCGCACCTGTGCCAGACCAAGATCGTGCAGGTAATCCTCGCAAGCACGAACGAGATCGACCTTCTCGCGCGTGAGCTCCTCGCCCGTGGGGACACGCGTGGCCAGGCAGGCTCCTGCCGGCAGGTTCCAGACGGGGTATCCCCAGGCGCGCAGCAACTCGCGCTCCTCGTCCTTGGTAAAGCCGACCTCCATGAGAGGGGAGCGTACGCCGAGCTCTTTTGCCGCGCGCATGCCGGGGCGGTAGTCACCGCGATCGCTTGCATTGCTGCCATCGATGACGGCGGGAAAGCCCAGCGACCTGGCGTGGTTGACGATGGCGGTAAAGCCGGCATGCTTGCAGTGGTAGCAGCGATTGACATCGTTGCAGGCTACTTGGGGGAGCTGCAGCTGATCGACCGAAAGATTGAGCACGGGGAGCTTAAAATGCGGCCCCTCATTGGCTTGTCCATCAACGGAGCGCTCAAACGAAGCCTGCTCGGGCGTGCCGATGAGCGGCGTGGTGAGGTGAACGAGAAGCGTGCTGGCGGGCATGATGCGGGCGCAGACCGCGGCCAAAAAGCTGCTGTCGACGCCACCGGAAAAGCCGATGGCGACGCGTCCGTATGCTAAAAGCAGCTGCTCGAGCGCTGCGAGTTTGTCCTGAAGCCCCTCTGCGGGTGCGGTGGTGTCTGAAAGCATAAGTCGATCCTTGCCGTTGAGTACTCGGTCGAAAACTATAATCCTACCGAGTCGCTTGTCATAAGACTTCTATCTATGTAACGAAAGTGCAATATGCTATATACGTTATATACAAGTTTACAGGTGCGGTAAAGTTGCGGGAGTACAGCAGCGCGAAGCGATGGGGGACCGATATGATCAAGGCCGTTATTTTTGACATGGACGGAACGCTGGTCGATACCGAGCGTTTGGGTATCAAGGCGTGGAAGGCGGGCGCGGCCGAGCTGGGATTCGCGATTGATGATGCGCTGATCCATCAGTTTATCGGTCGCACGCTGCCCGATGTCATGGAGATCCTTGATGAGCATTACGGCAGCTGCGAAACCGCTGAGGCAATCTATCGTCGCCATAGGGAGATTCGCGACGAGATGGTCAAGACCGATCTGGAGCTTAAGGACGGTGCCGCCGAGTGCCTCGACGAGCTGCTGACTGCGGGCTATCACGTGGGTCTTGCGACGTCGTCGCGCCATGTTACCGCCGAGCGCAACCTTAAGATGGTCGGCCTCTTTGATAAGTTTGAGACGGTGACCTGCGGCGAGGACGTCGTACACGGCAAGCCCGATCCAGAGATGTACCTGCTCGCCTGCGAGCGCGCGGGCTTTGCTCCCGAGGAGTGCGCCGTGGTCGAGGATTCCCGCAACGGCTGCGTCTCGGGCATCACGGCCGGCTGCCACGTCTTCGCCGTTCCCGACATCGTGCCGCTGCCGCAGGACGTGGTGGATGGCTGCGAGGCTGTGCTCGATACGCTGTTCGATCTGCCGGCCGCGGTCAAGGCCGTGCGCTAGCGTTTGTACGCGAGTCGCCATGTCCCGCACCCGATCCCGCGGGACGGTGACGGCAACGGCGCCTGCGTGGAAGCGCTGACGCAGTCAGCCCCTTTTATCACGCCAAGATTGCTGTTTTGGCCGATAAGAGGGGCATTGTGCTTTAAGCGACTGGGGCTGCGGCCTTGGTAAGGAGCTGGCGGAGGGTTATGACGCTACAAGTTACTCCAGGAGCCAGTCGATCACGTTGCGCTTGCGGACTCCTTCGTAGTTCGCGTTCGCAAACAGCGTGTCGAGCGTAAGAAGCGTTTTGGGGTAGTTGTCTCGGACTTTTTTAAAGGGGGCCAACTCTCGATTGAGGGTGGTTTCGTCGAGTGTGGTGGCTGAAACCTGAAAATAGGCCGTCTCGTCTGAGCGTAGGGCAACAAAATCGATTTCCCCACCGTCGATATCGCCCACGTAGACGTCGTATCCGCGGCGTAGGAGCTCGAGATAGACAACATTTTCGAGGATATGACCGATATCGCTGCTTTGGGTTTTGACAAGAGCGCCTCTAAGTCCAAGGTCAACGGCGTAGTATTTGCCGTTTGTTGTAAGAAGCTGCCGACCGCGCACGTTATAGCGCGGAGCATAGTACAGCACAAGGCTGTCTGTTAAGCCTTTGAGGTACTTGGCTACGGTTTTCTGGTCGGTTTTGTTGCCGTTGGACGAGAGCGTGTCGGAGATTTTTTTAATCGAGATCCGGTTTCCAATGCTATGGAGTAGGAACTTGGTGATATCGCGCAGGGTCGGGACGTCCGAGACCTTCAGGCGTTCGATAACGTCGCGTATGACGATGGTATCGTAGAGGCTCATAAGATAATCGCGCGCCTGGGGTCCCTGAATGCCCGTCTCGGCGATAAAGGGAAAAGAGCCCCGGGTGATGTACTCGTCAAACAACTGCGCGGGAGCCTTTCCGTCATTGGTTTTTGCCGAGCAAAACTCTTTAAAGGATAGGGGCAGCATCTTGAGCTCTACGTAGCGACCGGAGAGCAAAGTTGCCAGCTCGCTCGAGAGCAGATAGGCGTTGGAACCGGTTATGTAGAGGTCGACATTGTCTTTGATAAAAAGACTGTCGACGGCTTTTTCGAAATGCTCGACGTGCTGTATCTCGTCCAGAAAAACGTAGTTCATCTTATCGGGGACGAGTCTGGCGGAAATGTAGTCGTAGAGCGCTCTATACGACGCAAGCGACTCGAACTCCAGGTCTTCAAAGTTGAGGGATATAACCTGGCCGCCTGTGATTCCATGATCGCGCAGGTAGCTGCGGTAGATTTCGAATAGCTTTGATTTGCCGGACCTTCGGACGCCCGAAACGACCTTGATGACGTGCGAGTCTTTCCACGAAATGAGCCAGTCGAGGTACTGTTTGCGATCAATCAGATTCATGAAGCCTCTTTCTTGGCGAGAAAAAACTGGAGCAAAATCAATACTTATAGGAAATTTCTAAAAATATGGAATTGAATCCATTTTAGCAAAAAAGTTAATAAAAAACGGATTATATGCCATAAATTTCCGTAGCCGCAGGCCCGGCTAAATGGGGAGGGCACGTGGGGCCAACAAAAACGCCGCAGCGTAGTTATTTCCGCTGCGGCGTTTATTTGTTACAGGTAGGCGCCCAGGTTGATGTCGGTTATAGGGGCCGCGGATGGGCCCGTCGGGTGCTGCTCGGCCTTTTGGGTGCTCACACGCTCGAGCAAGAAGGGGCGCACGAGCTCCTGACGGTTAATGTCCTCGGTGGCCGTGACCGCGGTGACGGTACGCGCGGCGGAGCCGATGCGGACGCGTTTGGTCTTAGCGGCGGGCTTGTTCTCGATTTGCTCCATCAGCAACTGAACGCCCTTGCGGCCAATCTCGTAGCCCGGAGGCGCTACCGTGGTCAGTGGGACCGACCCGCTCCAGGCGAGCGGATTGCCGTCGCAGCCGGCCACGCGGACCTGCTCGGGGACGGAGATGCCTTTGTCTGTCAGCGCCGAGATAACGCCCGACGCCAGTACATCGGTCAGGCCGATGACAAAATCGGGGCGTTCGTCGGCGGGACGTTCGGCGATTTGGTTGCCGATACCATAGCCGTCGGCCGCCGTGTTCCACTCGCCGGCGTCGATAACTTCGATCTTGATATTGGGGTGCAGGGCAAGGGCCTTGTGAATGCCAAGCACGCGCAGGGTGAGTTGCATAAATGCTGCTCGGCCGACGACGACAATATGGCGCGCGCCACGGGCGATGGCGAGTTCGGCAATGATGCGACCCTGGGCCTCGTTGTCGGCCGCTACGTAGTAGCCGGGCTCAGAGCAATGGATGTCCAGATGGACGATCGGCACGGGCATCTTGGTCATGGCGGGGTGCCAGTCGGGGGATGCCATGGGCTGAACCATAACGCCGGACATCTGGGTGCCCATAAAATAGCGCAGGTAATGGTCCTGGAGAATATCGTCGTTATCGGCGTTGGCGATGAGCAAGTCGTAGCCGTGCTTGCGGGCTTCGTTGTGGGCGCCGCTGGCGATTTGGAGCGAAAAGCCGTGATCGAGACGGGGGAGGACCAGGCCAAAGGACTTGGTGGCGCCGCCCGCAAGCTGACGAGCGCTTTGGTTGGGCAGGTAGCCCAGTCGATTGATGGTTTCGTTAATGAGCTTGAGGGTCTCGGGACGCAACTTTTCGGGATGGTTGAGCGCGTTGGAAACCGTGCCCAACGAAACCCCGGCTTCGCGCGCGACGTCGCTGATTTTAACCTTTGCCATAGCGGCCCCTTTGATGCGTTTCAAGTACAAGCCAGATTGTAGCATCGCCCGCCCCCGGGGTGGCAAAACCTGCCAATTAGGGACAGGTTTATTTTGGCAGGTTTTATCTGGGGAAACGCCGTTGCCAGCGCGACCACCACGAAGGGGGCAGGCACCTTTGTGGTGGCTTGAGCTACCCGGGCCTTCAATTGTCTCGATCTGTAACATCTGGACGGCAAAACCAGCTCTACCTGTTACAGATCGAGACATAGTGTTGGGATCGAACCGTAATGTCTCGATCTGTAACACTAAGCCGGCTTATTGCGGCTCAGATGTTACAGATCGAGATATTTCGCCGGGATAGGACGCCGCCCCGGTCCAAACCACCACAAAGGTGCCTGTCCCCTTCGTGGTGGTTTGGACCGGCTGGACGTGTGTGCATCGGGTGGTATCTAAGTTGAGATACCACTTCTGGTATATCAGCTTGCGTTTGCGTGAGTACAATACTCGAACGTTATACGTCTCAGCGCCCGTCGTGCGTGGGCGTTTTGCAGTCACGCGAGCGAAGGGATTTATCCTATGTGCGGAATTGTCGGCTACACCGGCTCTGATATTGCAAAGAACATCCTGGTCACGGGCCTCAAGCGCATGGAGTATCGCGGCTATGACTCCTCGGGCGTCGCGCTCGAGGTGGGCGAGGGCGCCGCGGCGCACCTCGACGTCATCCGTCGCGTGGGCAAGGTCGCGGGCCTGGAGAGCGAGCTTTCCAACATCGACAGCGACGCTACCTGCGGCATTGGTCACACCCGCTGGGCCACCCACGGCAAACCTTCCGTCGTTAATGCCCATCCCCACACCAGCTGCGACGGTCGTATCGCCATCGTCCACAACGGCATCATCGAGAACTTCGCCGAGCTGCGCGAAGAGCTGGAGGGCCGCGGCCACCACTTTAAGAGCGAGACCGATACCGAGGTCTTCGCGCATCTGATCGAAGAGGCTTATGCCGAGACGCACGACCTGATGGCCTCCGTGCGCGAGGCTTGCACCCACGTGGTGGGCGCCTATGGCTTGGCCGCCGTGTGCGCCGACGAGCCTGGCGTAATCGCCGTGGCCCGCAAGGATTCCCCGATCGTGGTCGGCATGGGCGAGACCGGCTCCTACGTTGCCTCCGACGTGATCGCGCTCATCGACGCCACCCGTGATGTCGTGGTGCTCGAGGACGGTCAGTTTGCCAAGCTCACGCCTGCGGGCGTCGAGTATACCGACGAGGCCGGCAATGTGATTGAGCCCAAGGTTACCCATATCGACTGGGATCTGGACATGGCCGAAAAGGGCGGTTATCCCGACTTTATGCTCAAGGAGATTCACGAGCAGCCTCGCGTCGTGCGCGACACGCTGGTGGGTCGCATGACGCCTGCCGGCGAGCTCGATATCGATGAGTTGGGCCTTTCGCTCGAGGAGCTCAACGATATCGACCGCGTGTATGTGATTGCCTGCGGCACCAGCTACCATGCCGGACTCATCGCTAAGAACCTTATTGAGGGCTGGGCTCGTATTCCTACCGAGGTCGAGGCGGCAAGCGAGTTCCGCTACCGCAACCCCATCATCACGCCGACGACGCTTGTTGTGGCCGTGTCCCAGTCGGGCGAGACGGCCGATACCCTTGCCGCCATTCGCGACGCGCGCATCAAGGGCGCCAAGGTCTTTGGCATCACCAACGTGGTGGGCAGCCCGGTGGCGCGCGAGAGCGATGGCGTCATCTACACCAAGGCCAACAAGGAGATCGCTGTCGCCTCGACCAAGAGCTTCATCGGCCAGGTCGTGAGCCTCACGCTTTTGGCCCTTCTGCTGGCGCAGGTCAAGTACCGCCTGACCACCAAGCAGACGCGCATGCTGTTCCGCGAGCTTTCCGATACGGCCGAGCAGATCCAGTGGATTCTGGATACGCAGACCGAGGCCGTGCACGAGGCCGCGCTTGTCTGCAAGGACGCGCAGTCCGCGCTGTTCGTGGGCCGCGGCATGGGCGCCGCTATCTCCTACGAGGGCGCTCTCAAGCTCAAGGAGGTCAGCTACCTGCACGCCGAGGCCTACGCCGCCGGTGAGATGAAGCACGGCCCCATCGCCCTGATCGACCCGGGCTTCCCCGTCGTCGCGGTGGCCACCAAGAGTGCCACCTACGACAAGACCGTGTCGAACCTCATGGAGTGCAAGGCGCGCGGCGCCAAGGTCATCGTCGTTGCCACCGAGGGCGACGAGGAGATCAACAAGATTGCCGACTGCATCATTCGCGTGCCGGCCGTCCGCGACGTGTTCAGCCCCATCACGGCGAGCGTCCCGCTGCAGCTGCTCGCCCGCGAGGTCGCCATCCTGCGCGGTTGCGACGTTGACCAGCCCCGCAACCTGGCGAAAAGCGTCACGGTCGAATAATCGAGTTCCGTCGTTCTAACAACTAAGGCCCGGCTCCGCATCAAGACGGAGCCGGGCCTTGTTGCATTTGCCCAGATAAAACCTGCCAAAATAAACCTGTCCCTTTTTGGCAGGTTAGCGAAGCTTGCTGGTCTCGAAGTACTCGGGGAACTGGTCCAGGACCTCGGTTTGGTTGCGGAACATCATGTGCAGGTGCTTGCTGACCAAAAAGCTCGCTTCGATGGGGTCGCGACCGGCGATAGCGCGGCGAATCTGCTTGTGCTCGTTCACGATGTCCTGATTGTCGAGAACCTGCGTGGCGGCGCGCAGCCAGCGGAAGCGCTCCAGGTCGGCATTGGTCTCCTCGAGCCACGACCACACAGTGCTGCGGCATGCGATGCTAAAAATCATGTGATGCATGAGGTTGTCGCTCAAAAAGAAGCCGATGCGATCCTCTTCGGCCATGGCCTTTTCCTGCAGCGCGATGGCGCGGTCGAGCTGCTCGATGCCGGCCGACGTGGCGCGCGCACAGCACTCCACAATTACCTGCTTTTCCAGGTGCTCGCGAATGTAGCAGGCGCTCTCGGCAAGAGTGAGGTTGATGGGCGAGACATAGGTGCCGCTTTGGGGCACGGTACGCACCAGGCCCTCTTGCGCCAGACGCACCAGCGCCTCGCGCACAGGGGTGCGCCCCATATCCAGGTCGTCGCAAAGCTGCTTGACGCCCAGTTTTTCGCCCGGTTTGTAGTCCAGGTAGACGATTTTGCGTCGAATGGTGTGGTAGGACTGGTCCTGTAGGCTCGTTTCCTGCTCGCCGACGTGCATCGATTCTTCCATAGCGCCTCGCAACTGTTCTATCAAACTCATATGTCAGTTGTTAATTATGCCGCGAATCAGCTTTCCGCGGTGGGTAATTCGGCTGTCGCCCGAGAACTATTGCGGCATCTTAGTCTTTGTTTACGCAAGGCTGCGCTCAATGTTGCCGTATCATAAGCCGTCGCAAACGTGAAAGAGAAAGAAGGAATCCCATATGCAACTGGCGAATATCGTACGCGAGCGCTGGAAGGGTGTCTTGTTCTGCCTGATCATCGCTATCCCCGCGACGTTGCTCGGCAAACAAATTGAGGTGGTCGGCGGGCCGGTATTTGCCATCCTCTTTGGCATGGTCCTGGCGCTCGTCTTTCCCAAGAATCGCCGCGAACAGCTCGCCGCCGGTGTCACCTATACATCTAAAAAAGTCTTGCAGTACGCGGTAATCCTGCTTGGCTTTGGCATGAACCTCTCCCAGATTCTGTCCAAGGGCGCCCAGTCGCTACCGATTATCGTGGCGACAATTTCGACCTCGCTTGTCATCGCCTTCGTGCTCTGCCGCGTTATGAACGTGCCGGGCAAGATCGCGACGCTTGTGGGTGTGGGTTCGTCGATTTGCGGCGGTTCTGCCATCGCCGCGACCGCGCCCGTCATCGATGCCGACGATCGCGAGATTGCCCAGGCTATTTCGGTCATCTTCCTGTTTAACGTTATCGCGGCGCTCGTGTTTCCGACGCTCGGCGGCATGCTCGGGCTGACCAACGAGGGCTTTGGCCTGTTTGCCGGCACCGCCATCAACGACACCTCGTCGGTAACGGCTGCGGCGAGCGCTTGGGACAGCATGCATCCCGGCGCCAATGTGCTCGAGAGCGCCACGGTGGTCAAGCTCACCAGGACGCTGGCCATTATTCCCATTACGTTGGTTCTCGCATGCTGGCAGATGCATCTGGCGCGCAAGGCCGGCGGCGACGCCAAAAGCACGTTCTCGCTTAAACGCGCGTTTCCCATGTTTGTGCTGTTCTTTGTGCTGGCGAGCGTAATCACCACGGCGTTTCAGCTTCCCGTGTCCATCACGGCGCCCATCAAGGAGCTTTCGAAGTTCTTTATCGTGATGGCCATGGCGGCTATTGGCTTTAATACCGATATCGTCGAGCTGGTCAAAAAGGGCGGCAAGCCCATCGCGCTGGGCTTTTGCTGCTGGATTGGCATTGCGTGCATGAGTTTGGGAATGCAGCACGTGCTGGGAATCTGGTAGAGAAGTAGCTTATTCGCGTGCTGGTTGCTGGTGAGCGCAAGCCTGCGGTGGAGCGATAGGAGCTCTTGCGGGTATGGCTTGTCCGCAGGTTTATAAGTCCCGAAGAGCTCTTATCGCCCCGCCAGGATGGCGATGCGGGGCAACACCTATACTCGCAGGACAGCGCTTTCTGCCCTATAGTGTTTGGTGAGCAATATCGTTCAATTTTGAAACACTCGGTCGTGCGACTGTCGGCGGTTGCACGTCGCCACGGACAGGGGCAAATCATGGATAGCGATGCCAAGCTGAACATCTTGACCGAGGCCCTGGCTGCTGCCGGGGCCTCGGCATTGGCAATCGATGCGCGTGGGGACGTCGCGATTTCGACCATGAATGACGCGGCGCTTGAGCGGGATGTGGCGACTTTTGTCGCTGAGCGCCTCGACCGTATAGGAGACGGCGCGCGTCTGGTTATGGGGCGTGCGGGTGCGCGCCTGAGCCTGACCGTTCGCCCCACCGACAAAGAGGGCGGGGGCCTTTGGGTCGTCGTGGTCCGCGAGGTGCGCGGCGCCGCGGCACATGCGGGCATCGAGTGGCTCAACGCCGACGAAGTTGAGGCCCGCTACGAATCGAGCGCGTACGGCATCGTTGAGGGGGCGGCCTCGGTAGCTGCGCCGGTCGCCGAGAGCTACGCGCGCGGCGTGCCCCTTATGCTCGAGGGCGAGCTGGGAGCGGGTCAGGTCGAGATCGCCAAGCGCCTCTATCTGGACGGTCCTTTTGCCGATCAACCCTTTGTTGCCGTTGCGCTCGATGAGCTCACCGATCGCGGTTGGCGCCACGTGCTCAAAAGCTCCGAATCGCCGCTGTTTCAAACAGGGCTGACCCTGTGCATTGAGGGCTGGAATGCGGTTGGTCCCCAGCGCCTCCGCGAGCTCGTTTCCACGATGGCCGACACCGCGTTGGCGATGCGCTGCCATGTGGTGCTGACGGCGAATGACATGCCGGGCGGCAGCGAAAGTGATCAAGCCGCCTTTGTGACCGAGCGCTTCGCCTGTGCGGTGAGCGTGGCGCCGGCGATTGCCGAGCAGGGAGCCGCGTCGACAAAGGTTGCGCGCTATTTGGAATATCTCGCTGATGCATTTGGGACGGCAGCACCCACGCTGTCCGCCGCGGCGACGAAGGCGCTCGATGCTTACCGCTGGCCGCGCAACTATCTGCAGCTCCGCGAGGTCTCGGAACGACTGTATATATTGGTGGGGGCGGGCGCGGTGGACCGCGCTGTGGCGGAGGAAGTGCTCGCCCAAGAGGACGTGATTAAGACCGCAACCTTTGGCGCCCCGACACTCGAAAGTGACCTGTATATCCTGCGACCGCTGACCGATATCGAGCGAGATATCGCGCATCTGGTTGTAGATCATCTACACGGCAACCGAACCCGTGCGGCGGAGGTGCTGGGCATAAGCCGTACAACGCTGTGGCGCTTGCTGAAGGACGATGACCGTTGAGCGAGGCGCCCGTGACCGCGCGCGACGCGTGTGCTACAGTCCAAAGCGTTATTGTTTCGATTTGGTTACGGCGTGCGAGGGCATATGGCTGAGACTTCAAAACCGAGCCGCAGAAGGCGGAGTGCCGCGCCGGTTAACCGACGCACGACATCGGTGACGTGGGGCAAACACGCCTCGGGGTTTGATGGTTCGTTCAAGCGCACTAAATATGGCTATCCTTCGGCAAGCGCTCGCTTGGCCATGCAGGCCGAGTCGTCGCTGTGGGGCCGCAAGCGCGTGGTGGGCTCAAAGCTCAAGCACGACGGAACGCTCGGTTACATCAGCCGCGGGGCGGCTCGTCGCAGCGGACTCAATCCGGCTGGTTGGCATCGTTATGTTCCGATCGCGGTCGTCATTGCGGTGATCGTCATCGCACTCGCTGCGCTTGGCTACGCCGGCGGCGGCGCCAACTTGGACGCAGTGTTTAAATCGCCCGAGCTCGCGCATGCAGGCACAGAAGTTGTCGAGGGCGCTCAGACCCAGACGGGCGTCGCGCCCCAGCGCGGTATCGTTGCGGCAGCCTCCACTATCGCCGATGCGCAAAAGGACGAGGACGAACAAGGCAGCGAAGCCGAAACGACTCTCACGAACGAAACGACGACAACTCCATCGGCAAGATAAGTTGCGAGCGGGTCCGCCGTTCGTTAGAACGGCGGAACTAATTACCTAACGTACACCACGTTGTCGCGGCGGGGTTTGGGCTCGGGTAGCGTGTCTTCGGCATAGCCCAGAATGCAGTGACCGACGCCGCGCAGGCTGCCGTCGGCGGGCAGGCCCCAGCTGGCCAGCAGCTCCAGGCCCTCGGGCGAGTCAAAGACCTCATGCGCGCGGTGAATCCAGCATGAGTCGACACCCAGTGCATAGGCGGCGTTGAGCAGGTTGCCCATGGCGAGCGATCCGTCTTCCAGGTGCGTGGGCACGCTGCGGTCGACCAGTACCACCACAACGGTCTTGGCGCCATAGAAGGGGTCGCTGTTGCTGCCCATGACCTGTGCGTTGAGCTGCGAGAGGCGCTCAACGGTCGTGGGGTCGGTGACGGCGACAAACGTCACCGGCTGGCGCCCCATGCCACTGGGGGCATACTGGCCGGCCTCGATAATGCGTGCGAGCTTTTCGGCCTCGACGGGACGATCACTGTATTTGCGGCAGCTGCGGCGGTGGATGAGTGCTTCGATAGTTTCCATGGTGTCTCCTTGCGGTGGCGTTGCAGATGCCACGTTCATACCCGTCGGGCTCAAACGATAGACGGTCAATTGCCCGGACAAAAGGGTAGATCCCAATTGGGAAAGTAGGTTTGCATAAAAGTACCTTCAGAATGTGACAAACAAATGGGATGGTTAAACGTTTTATCCCGTCTACCCTGCGGTTTTTTACCACTTGCCTAAATGACGAACGCATAACCTCTGATAAAGGTTTTACTAAAGGAGTACCAACGTTTATCAATGCGCCGTGGTGGCGCCGGGCCAGGAGGTAACATCATGTTCCAGGCTGGAGATGTCGTCGAGACCGACTTCGAAGGATTTCTGAAGCTGCTGCGTTCCAAGACGCGCGCTTTTGTGACGATTGACGATCACGAGTACTACATCACGCACACCGATGGCTATTGGCGTGTTCAGGATTGCGAGGCCCTCAACGACAAGGGCCACTTTACTGACTGCTCCGAGCTGGTCAACACGGTCTGCGAGGTCGTCGAGCTGCCGTGGATTGCCGGCAAGAGCCTGCATGACAGCTTCTCGGGCGCTACGGTCTATGAGGCCGTCGCCGCTTAACGGGCAATAAAACCCGATTTTCACGTGACCGCTGGCGCTGCCCCCGCGCCGGCGGTCTTTTTCTGCCGATAGGCCATAAAAGTGCAAGCATTTGCGGAGAGCCTGTTGACGATAGTCAAAACTCGGACTAATCTAGAGATATAAATTGGTCAAAAATCGGACAATCGAATGGTGGGATAGATGAATAGTGCGGTTACGCTGGTCGATTTCGACCGGTTGCTCAATGGACTCGACCATATTTATTCGGAGTTCTCGCGCGCCTGCGGTCTTTCGGACTGCGCTTACTGGATGCTCGTCGATACCAGCACGGCGGGCGGCAGCGTCGCCGTAAGCCGTCTGACAAGCGAATGGTTCTACAGCAAACAGACCATCAACTCGGCAATTAAAACCTTGAAGGCGCGGGGTTTCGCCACGCTGGAGTTTGCCGAAGGCAGTCGCAAGAACAAGGTTGTGTGCCTGACCAAAGAGGGTAGGCAATTTGCTGAGCGCTATGCGTTGCCGGCACTTAAGGCCGAACAGCGAGCATTTTGCGCGCTTGAGCCGTGTGAGCAACGCGAGATTATGCGCTTGATCGGCAAATTCTCCCAGGTGCTCGATGAGGAGTGCGAGACATTTAAGCAGCAGGTGGCAGCTGCAAGCCAGACGCAGGATCAATGTGAGGGGGAGTCGTGCGACTGTTAATGAGGTTTCTGAAGCCCTATCGAGGGCTTGTCGCAGTGACGCTGCTGGTGCTGCTGGTTGATAACGTCGGCACGCTGTTGGTTCCCACGATGCTGGCGAACATGGTCAACACCGGTATCACCACGGGTGATGTCGACTACATTTTGCGCAATGGCCTCTACATGCTTATCGCGACCGGCATGGCCAGCGGCGGCGCGGTGCTGGGCTGCTATCTTTCGGCGCGCTTGGCCGCCAACGTGGCCTGCGATATCCGCAATGCCGTGTACGACAAGTCGCTCGAGCTCGCGGCCAGCGACTTTGAGCGCTTTGGCACCGGATCGATGATCACGCGCTCGCTCAACGACATCAATGTGATTCAGCAGGCCATCCTGCAGACGATCCAGCTGGTGCTGCCGGTGCCGTTCTTGGCCGTCGCGGGCATCATTTTTGCGTGGCTCATCGATCCCGCCATGGGTACGCTGCTGGGCGTGGTGGTTGCGATCGTGCTGGTGGCGGCAGTCTTTACCGTGGCTAACGCCGCGCCAATTTTTATGCGCCTGCAGAGCTTTATCGACCGCATGAACGTGGTGCTGCGCGAGAACATCGTGGGCGTTCGCGTCATCCGCGCTTTTAATAAAGAGCTTCACGAGGAGCAGCGCCTGGACGAGGTGTTTAGCGATTACGCGGACAACGCCATTAAGGTCAACCACCTGTTTGTGGGCCTTGATAGCTCTACCTTCTTTTTGATGAACATTGCCGAGGTGGCGGTGCTGTGGGTGGGCGGCAACCGCGTTGGCGCCCATGCAATGCAGATTGCGAGCATCTCCGCGGTGCTGGAATATGCGCTCCTGATCCTGTTCTTTGTGATGATGGCGCAGATGGTAGTGCTGACGCTGCCGCGCGCCGCGGCGTGCCTGAACCGTGCGCAGCAGGTGTTGGAGATTGAGCCGGGCATCGTGGACGGCGAGCGTACGCTGGGTGACGGGGCGCCTGCCTCCGGGGGCGATGCGGATGCGGTCGCTGAGTTCGATCACATGTCGTTTCGTTTTGACGATGCCGATGAGGACACCCTGTGCGACCTGAGCTTTGCCTGTCGTCGCGGTCAGACGACCGCGATTGTGGGCTCGACGGGCTCGGGCAAGTCGACGGTGGCAAAGCTTCTGCTGCGTTTTCACGATGCCACCAAGGGTGCCATTCGCCTGGACGGCGTCGACCTGCGCGAGCTTTCGCAAGACGAGATTCGCGGGCGCATTGCCTACGTCCCGCAGAAGGCATGGCTGTTCTCGGGCACCGTGGCAAGCAATCTGCGCTTTGGCAACGAGGACGCGACCGAGGCGGACATGCTTCATGCGCTGCGGGTTGCCCAGAGCACCTTTGTGCTCAATCAACCGCAGGGACTCGATACCCCGGTTGCCCAGGGCGGTACGAACTTCTCGGGTGGTCAGCGCCAGCGCCTGGCCATTGCTCGCGCGCTCATGAAGTGCGCCGACCTGTATATCTTCGACGACAGTTTTTCGGCCCTGGACTTTAAGACCGATGCGGCCCTGCGCCATGCGCTGCAGAACGAGACGCACGACGCCGCGGTGCTCATCATCGCGCAGCGCATCTCGACGATTCTGCACGCCGACCAGATTGTCGTGCTCAAGGATGGCGAGGTCGTGGGCTTGGGCACGCATGGCGAGCTTATGGAAACCTGTGAGGTATACCGCGCCATCGCGGAATCGCAAATGAAGGGAGGTGAGTAGCATGACCGGGGAGCTCAAGAAGCGCAGCGACGCTATCGATGCCGTCGTTGTGGACGCGGTCGAAGCGGTCGAGCAGGCTGCCGCGTCGACCGAGCTGGATGATGCCGCCAGGGCCGCGGCCGAGCGCGAGGCTCGTCGCCAGGCGCTGTACGAGGAAAACGAGCGTGCCGAGGACGAACGTGCCCGTGCCGAGGCAGAACGTATGCGCGACGTGGACGACGAAGACGAGGACGAGACGCCCCGGGATACCTGGGCGACGGTGCGCCGCTTGTGGGGCGAGGCCGCCGGCGACCATTGGCGCTTTTACATCGTGTTTGCGAGCATCGTGTTCTACGTCATCTTTAACACCGCCGCGCCGGCGTACAGCGCTCACGTCATCGACGAGCTGTGGGGGCATATGCAGGTGGCGTTTGCCAACGGAACCACCTTCAACATCACCTGGGAGAACTGCGGCAAGACCATCTTTGTCTACTTCTTGATCTGGACGGCTGCCGGGTCGTTCTATGCGTTGCAGAGCTTTTTGATGTCGAGTGTGGCCGAGCGACTCAACCTGCGTCTGCGCAACCGCATCGCGCAAAAGCTCAGCCGCCTGCCGCTCGCCTACTTTGACGCGCATCGCCCCGGTGAGGTGGTCAGCCGTGCGACCAACGACTTGGACAAGATGTCCGAGAGTATGCAGCGCGGATTGCTGCAGCTGCTGGTATCGATCGGTACCGTGACGGGTGCCATCATCATGATGTTCGTCTATAGCGTCAAGCTCACGTTGGTCTTTTTGGGCTTTACGGCGGTATCGCTGCTGGTGACCAAGGTGGTTTCGCGCCGTACGCATGATGTGACGGGCGAGCGTCAGGAATGGGTGTCCAAAATCACGAGCGCGGTCGAGGAAGGCTATTCGGGCCGTTTGGTGATTCGCGCATTCAATCGCGAGCACCAGAGCTCTGCCGAGGTGCACGAGGCCTCGGGCGAGCTGGCCCGCGTGAGCACCAAGGCCGACTTTATGATCAACGCCGTCGGACCCGCGGTTCGCTTTATTGGTCGCCTGGCGCAGATCGTGATTGCGCTCGTGGGCTGCAGCATGCTGGTCGCCGGTCACATGACCGTCGGCGTGTTCCAGGCGTTCTTCCAGTTTATCTACGAGGCGTCCGAACCCATGACGCAGCTGTCGTTCACTTTCAACTCGCTGCAGGGCGCGCTGGCGAGTGCGGAGCGCGTGTTCGACCTGCTCGATGAGCCCGAGATGGAGGCCGATCCGCAGCCGAGCGAGGCTGCCAATCTGCCGGGTCGCGTGGAGGGCCGCGTCGCTTTTGAGCATGTGCGCTTTGGCTACACGCCCGAAAAGCCGCTCATGCGCGACGTGTCGTTTACCGCCGAACCGGGTCAGAAGATTGCGGTGGTGGGAACCACGGGTGCGGGTAAGACCACGCTCATCAACCTGCTCATGCGCTTCTACGAGATTGACGGCGGCCGCATTACGCTCGACGGTGTGGATACGCGCCTCATGAACCGCGGTGAGCTACGTCAGCAGTTTGGCATGGTGCTGCAGGACGCCTGGCTGTTCGACGGCACGATTGCCGAAAACATCGCCTACGGCTGCCCCGAGGCAACGCGCGACGAGATCGTGGCTGCCGCCCGCGCCGCGCAGGTCGACTTCTTTGTGCGCACCATGCCGCAGGGCTACGACACGCGCGTGGCCAATGATGCCGAAAGCATCAGCCAAGGCCAGCGTCAGCTGCTGACCATTGCGCGCGTGCTGCTCAACAACCCGGCGATTCTCATTCTGGATGAGGCGACCTCAAGCGTGGATACGCGCACCGAGCTTGCCATCGGCCGCGCCATGGACGCGCTCATGCGCGGCCGCACGAGCTTTGTGATCGCGCATCGCCTGTCGACGATTGTGGATGCCGACCTGATCTTGGTTATGGATCACGGCAACATTATCGAGCAGGGAACGCACAAGGAGCTGCTGGCTGCCGAGGGCGCCTACGCCGACCTCTACCTGAGCCAATTCGCATAATGTGACAAAGGGACAGTCCCGCATGTCACATCAGAAATAAGGCGTGCCGGGGATGGATTCCCTGGCGCGCCTTTGCGTTGGCGTCAATGTTGTCGGTGGCCGTCCGCCTCTAGCGCTCGTCCACGAGCTTGGTGACGAGGGCCTTGAGCTCGGCCACCTCTCGCTCGAGTTCCTTGACGCGGCGGGCATTCTCGGTGATGCCCTGGCGGTTGAGGGCACTCTGCTCGGCGGCATCGTCGGGCATGTATTCGCGGTGCTGCTTGGCGTCGAAGCTTTCCTCGAATACGCGGCAGCCGTTGCGCTTGATGACGCGGCCCGGCACGCCCACGACGGTGCAGTTGTCGGGTACGTCCTTGACGACGACCGAGTTGCCGCCGATTTTGACGTTGTTGCCAATGCGAATGTTGCCGAGCACCTTGGCGCCTGTGCCCACGGTGACGTTGTTGCCCAGGGTGGGGTGGCGCTTGCCGGTCTCGTTGCCGGTGCCGCCAAGTGTGACGCCCTGATAGAGCACGCAGTTGTCGCCCACAATGGCGGTTTCGCCGATGACAACGCCCATGGCGTGGTCGATAAAGAAATGCTTGCCGATCTGTGCGGCAGGATGAATCTCGACGCCAGTGATATGGCGGGTGATTTGCGAGAGCACGCGGGCGAGCGAGCGATGTCCATGTTCCCACAGCCAGTGCTCGGGCACGTGGTTCCACTTGGCGTGCAGGCCGGGGTAAGAAAGGAAGATGACTAGGCCGTTTTGCGCGGCGGGGTCCTGTGCCTGGACGGTCTTGATGTCCTCGCGAATGGTATTGATAAAGCTCACCGGCCGCCCTCCCTTAGCGCCGCGACAATGCAATTCAATAAAGTATAGCGATTCGCTAGGGATTAGGAAGAGCAATCTTGCTCGGCTTTGCGCGACAGGTGTCAATTATGCAAACTTGCTGGTAATGAAGTCACGCTTTTGTAAGGTCGTGTGCGTTGCCGCGCCGCAACCGTATACTGGTCAACTTGGACGTGTCCGCGCCCACAACTGAGAGGTTTTACTTCATGGGTTTCATCAATTTTATCGCTGAGCTGCTCAAGGACCCGCGCACTGCGATCGCCAGCTGGATCGCCGCTGGCCCGCTCATGGCCTACGGCTGCGTGTTCCTGATCATCTTTATCGAGACGGGCGTGGTGTTCTTCCCGTTCCTTCCCGGCGATTCGCTGCTGTTTGCCTCGGGCTTCTTTGCCCACAACGGCGGCTTTAACATCGTGGCCCTGCTGGCCGTCGCATGGGCCGCAGCCATCCTGGGCGATCAGTGCAACTTTATGATCGGCCACTTCTTTGGCCGCAAAATCATCGCCTCGGGCAAGGTCAAGGCCATGACGCCCGAGCGCATCAAAAAGTCCGAGGACTTCCTGGACAAGTGGGGTCACCTGGCCATCTTCCTGGGTCGCTTCTTCCCGTTTATCCGCACCTTTGTGCCCTTCATCGCCGGTATGGGCGGCATGCATTGGCGCAATTTTGTCATCTATAACGTGCTGGGCGGCATTACCTGGTCGACGGTCTTTACGCTGCTGGGCTATTTCTTTGGCGGCATCCCCTTTGTGCAGGAGCACTTTGAGCTGCTGATTATCGGCATCGTCGCCGTGTCGATTATCCCGACCGTGGTCGGCCTGGTTAAGGCAAAACTGGGCAAACAGAACGCGTAGCTCGAGCTAGCGCGCAAACCGTGCCGTTGAGGCCCGTCACCGATTACGGTGGCGGGCCTCTCTAGCTTCGGTCAAATGAAAATACTTTAGTTAGTTAAAGAAAAACGTTTTATCCGATGCGTGTGCGGAGTACAATCTCGTGCATGCGAATCGACGTGTCATCGGCTTCGATGTCGTCCGCGTGTCCCGTCCGGCTCTACGCTCCGGGCGTGTGACGTTGCGACGCGGTCGGCCCCGGTCCTTGCGTGCGGGTTCGCGAGTATGCAACTGTGTATGTAAGGAGCGACATATGACTGTCGAGAAGAAGGATATCGATTGGGGTAGCCTCGGCTTTGGCTACATGAAGACCGATTACAGCTACGAGGCTCATTGGAAGGATGGCGAGTGGGACGAGGGTGGTCTGACCACCGACCACACCCTGCATGTCTCCGAGTGCGGTGGCATCTTCCATTACTGCCAGGAGGTCTTTGAGGGCCTGAAGGCCTACCGGACCGCGGACAACACCATCCAGCTGTTCCGCCCCGACTGTAACGGCCAGCGGATGCAGGACTCCGCTGACCGGATGTGCATTCCCAAGATCCCTGTGGAGGACTTCGTCCAGGCCGTGAAGACCCTGGTGGAAGTGGACAAGGACTGGGTGCCCCATTCTGACGGCGCCTCCCTGTATATCCGTCCCTTTGTATTCGCCACCGATGTGGGCATGGGCGTCCACGCCAGCCGGAACTACACGTTCTGCGTCATCTGCGCTCCCTCCGGCGCCTACTATGCCGAGGGCATCGATCCCGTCCGCATCTACGTGGAGGACGAGTACATCCGCGCCGCGCCCGGCCTGACCGGCTTCACCAAGTGCGGCGGCAACTACGCCGCCTCCATCAAGGCCGGCGAGATGGCCGAGCAGCAGGGCTTCGCCCAGGTGCTGTGGCTGGACGGCGTGGAGAAGAAGTATGTGGAAGAGGTCGGCTCCATGAACATTATGTTCAAGATCGACGGCAAGATCTACACCGCCCCCTGCACCGGTACGGTGCTGCCCGGCGTCACCCGCCGCTCCATCATCGAACTGCTGAAGGACTGGGGCTATGAGGTCTGCGAGGAGCACGTGGCCATCGCCGACATCATGAAGGCCGGCCACGACGGCAAGCTGGAGGAGGTCTTCGGCACCGGCACCGCCGCCGTCGTCTCCCCCGTCAAGGAACTGGACTGGAAGGGCGACAAGGTCTTCATCAGCGGCGGCAAGATCGGCGAGCTGACGCAGAAGCTGTACGACACCCTCACCGGCATCCAGTGGGGCAAGCTGCCCGACACCAAGGGCTGGATCGTCCCCGTGTGCAAGGGCTGAGTTCCCATCGTCAAAAAGAGCGGAGCCGAAAGGCTCCGCTCTTTTCCTGCGTCCCGCTCAGGGCTGCTCCGCTTCATAACGCTTTAAAATGGCGGCCAGAGCCTCAGCCGGGATGTCTCCCACGGGGCGGATCGGCTCCGGATTTTGATCGTAGGGGGCGATGGGCTTTTCAAACCAGGCCACATCCCGCCAGGCGCCGCACTTGTACCCAGTGCTGCGGTAGGTGCCCAGCCGCCGGAAGCCCAGGGCTTGGTGGAGCCCCTCACTCTTTTCATTGGGCACGGTGACGCAGCCGTAGACCGTGCGGATGCCCTGCAGCCGCAGAATGTCTATCAGGGCGCCGTACAGCCGCCTTCCCAGCCCCCGGGAGGTGCATGAGCGGTCCAGATAGACGGACAGCTCCGCATTCCACTGATAGGCGGCCCGCTCCGCCTGGCGGTGGGCGTAGGCATAGCCCACGATCCGCCCCTTCTCCAGGCATACGAGATAGGGATACTCCCGGCCGACGGCGGCGATGCGTCCGGCAAATTCCGCCTCTGAGGGCAGCGCACACTCAAAGGTGATGGGAGTGTCCAGGTATTCTCCGTAGATCTTCAGCAGGGCGGCGCTGTCTGCTGGCGCGGCAAAGCGGAACGCCGGCGCTCCCGGGGCTTCTCTTTCAGCCATCTCCGCCGCCCCTTACGTCCTGGCATGAATCTGGGCGCCGCACTTGGGGCAGGTGATGACGATTTTCCCCTTGCCCACCGGCACCCGGCAGATGGTTTTACAGTTCTTGCAGGTGAAGTATTTGTGGGCCTTGTCCGCATGGCGGGCCTTGGCATTCTGGCGGCTGCTCTTCATCCGCCACATCCAGTTCACCCACCGCTGGTTTTCGCTCCGGCGCTTGGTGAGATTCCGGGAGAAGATGCGGAACAGGGCGAAGGCCCAAGCGGCGATGGACACCAGGTACAGCGCATTCCCCAGCCACAGATGATGGGGGGCCACAAACATGGAGACGAGGTCCAGAACCAGACTTCCCACCACAATGGCCAGGCTCAACTGGTCCACGCCGTTGCGTCCGTACATGAGCCGGGCCAGTGCGTTCCCGATTTTTTGAAAGACTCCCATAGATAAGGACTCCTTTTCCGGCGGCTCCTGCCGCAGGGTGTGATTCTGTCATTATTTTACACGCAAACCCACCGCCGCACAACCGTTTGCGGGCGGAATTTACAAATTGGTCATTTATTTGTTTTGTTCAAAGTGCTATACTGATTTCTGTTGAGAAAAAACACCAAAGGAAGTGCAATATCATGGCAAAACGGCAATTCAAGGCGGAGTCCAAGCGGCTGCTGGACCTGATGGTCAACTCCATCTACACCCACAAGGAGATCTTTCTCCGGGAGATCATCTCCAATGCCAGCGACGCCTGTGACAAGCTGTGCTACCAGGCCCTGACGGATGACGCCGTGGGCATGAGCCGCAAGGACTTCAAGATCGAGATCAAGGTGGACAAGGAACACCGGACTCTGACCGTCTCCGACAACGGCATCGGCATGGACAAGGAGGACCTGGAGAACAACCTGGGCGTCATCGCCTCCTCCGGCTCCTACAAATTCAAGCAGGAGGTGGGGGACGACGCCAAGGACACCGACGTGATCGGCCAGTTCGGCGTGGGCTTCTACTCCGCCTTTATGGTGGCGGACCACATCACCGTGGTGACGAGGAAGTACGGCGCCGACGCCGCCTGGATGTGGCAGTCCTCCGGCGCCGACGGCTACACCATCACCGAATGCGAGCGGGATGCCGTGGGCACGGACATCATCATGCACATCAAGGCGGACACCGATGATGAGAAGTACAGTGAGTTCCTGGAGTCCTGGCGGCTCCAGGAGCTGGTGCGGAAGTATTCCGACTACATCCGCTTCCCCATCCGAATGGAGGTCTCCAAGACCCGCCGGAAGGAGGGCAGCCCCGACGACAAGCCGGAGTACGAGACGTATCAGGAAGAGGAGACGCTGAACTCCATGGTGCCCATCTGGCAGCGGCGCAAGTCCAGCGTGAAGCCGGAGGAGTACAACAAGTTCTATCGGGACAAGTTCCACGACTACGCCGACCCCCAAAAGGTCATCGCCGTGTCCGCCGAGGGCGCCGTCACCTACAAGGCGCTGCTGTTCATCCCCGGTGCCACGCCCTTCGACTACTACACCAAGGAGTACGAGAAGGGACTGCAGCTGTACTCCAACGGCGTCCTCATCATGGACAAGTGCGCCGACCTGCTGCCGGAGCACTTCCGCTTCGTCCGGGGGGTGGTGGACTCTCCCGACCTGTCCCTGAACATCTCCCGGGAGCTGCTCCAGCACGACCGGCAGCTGAAGGTCATCGCGGCCAACCTGGAGAAGAAGAT